>CAYVAP010000006.1:0-2971 GCA_964449365.1 uncultured Bacteroidia bacterium | reverse complement strand
GGTGATACGATCACTGTTCATTGATCACTGATCACCCTATTGATCACTGTTCACCCTACTGTTCACTGTTCACCCTATTGATCACTGTTCATTGATCACTGAAAAAACAACTCCGCAGGTTTGAGGTTCATCAAAACGTAATTGCATCAATCGATTATTCATGGAACTCATCAACGGAAAAAATGTAGTCATTGTGGGCGCTACCAGCGGGATCGCTTCGGAGGCAGCCAAGATGATTCAAGAGTCTGGGGGCAAGCTGTATATCACTGGACGTAATAAAGAGAAGTTGGCTCAAGTGAAGAGCGACCTCAATCTCAGCGACGATCGCGTGTTTCGGCTGGATGTGTCTCACCCTGAAGAGGTGAAGCAAGTAGCCGATCAAATCCATGCTCAGATCACACAAGTCGATATTCTGATCATCGCTTCAGGCATCGGTATTCTCAAGCCTATGGAGAAACTCACGCCTGAGGATTTTCACGCCTCGGTCAGCTCCAACTTGTTTGGGCCGTTCTTGATTATGCAAGCCTTTTTGGGGCCAATGAAGGAAGCCAAGAAAGGCTTTATCATCAACATCCCAGGGGTGCTAGGCAAGATCTCGATGGCAGGAGCCTCAGTCTATGCTGCCACCAAATGGGGTCTCAATGGCATGGTGAAGTCGCTGCGCGAAGAGCTGCGCCGCACCGAGATTCGCATCAGCAACCTGTACCTCGGTGGCGTAGATTCGCCTTTTTGGGACAACATCGACATGAAGGTGCAGCGTGATAAATTCATTACCGAAAAAGAAGCTGCACGTGCCGTTTGGTTTATGTGCCAGCAGCCTAGTAGCGGTGTAGTGAGCGAAATGGTGATACAGCCCTTTAATCATCAGGCCGTGTAGACACGTCAGCTAAGGTTATTCACACCCAGCCCATCGGTCAAGTGCCGATGGGCTTTGTTTTTCTGCTCATCGCCTTCCGCCCCCGATGATGGCCCCAATCTGATGGGTAGCCAACAGCAGCACCACATACACCGCGATGAAAAGCAAAAAGGACTGCCAAAAGCGGTCGGGCCATTTGCCTAGGTTTTGCAGCACGTCAGTGAAGATGACCATGCCCACTATGATCAGCACCGGCTCAGGCCGAAGGCGTTGATCCACATTGACCACCCCCAACCAAGCGAGGTCTGGCTCCCCATCTCGCACCGCTCGGAAGCTGCGGCGACCATGCAAAAACAATCCGACGAGAACCATCAGGAAGGCTAGCAACGAGAATATCAGTTCTGGAGTGCTCATAAGACATTAACGGCTCTGCTTGCGGCATCGTTTAGGCAGAAATGAAATTGTAAAGCAGGAAAAAGGGACCAACGTGTTTCACTGTGAAACGGTTGGTTGTATCGCATCGAAACAAACTCGGAAACCAACGTCAGGTGGCCCATCCATAAAATATTGATTATCAAATAGTTAATCGGTGGCATACTTATTGGCCTTACGTAATGAACCAAATTGCCAGCCAAGATCAACTTTTGATCTTTTCCAAAACATCCTCACCTTACCTCTCCCCTTTGCAATGGACGCCGTTACTTCTATGGATCGTGTGATCAAAAAGAAAAAGTGGACGCCTCGCAAGATCGCCCTTTACGTGGGGCTTCCGCTCGGAATCCTGGCCCTGCTGGGCCTGGCCATGAGCAGCGTAGGCAGTTCGCGCCTCAAAGTGCAAAAAGAACGTCTTTCGATTGCTACGGTGCAGGAAGGTCCTTTTCAGGAGTTCATTCCTATCAACGGAGAAGTGCGCGCTCAGAATACCGTCTTCGTAACCGCCATCGAGGGAGGGCAGGTCAAGCAAATCTACCTCGAAGGGGGCGAAATCGTAAAAAAAGGCGATATGATTCTTCAGTTGGCCAATCCGCAGGTGGAGCTCAGTTACATGAACCTGCAAACCAATTTGCTCGAGCAGGCCGATCAACTCCGCAACACCAAGATCACCCTGGAGACCAGCGAGTTGCTGCTCAAGGATCAACTGGTGCAAATTCAGTTTCAGGTGGCAGATCTAGGGCAGCAGTTTGAGCGCAACCAAAAGCTCTTCAAAGACAGCGTGATTTCGGAGCAGGAATTCATGACGCTGAAAAACAACTACGAGCAATTTCTGAAACGGGAAAAGCTGATGCTGGAGCGCATTCACAAAGATTCTATCTTACGCATTCAGCAGCTAAAGCAGGTCGATAAATCGCTGGCCCTGGTCGATCGCAACCTCGACGCCATCCAGGCTAGCCTCTCCAACCTCACCATCACCGCGCCCATCCCGGGGCAACTCTCGACGGTCGATGTAGAATGGGGGGAGCAAGTCAATCAGGGGCAGCGCATCGCGCAGGTCGACGACCTCGACGGCTACAAGGTGCGCGCCCAGATCGACGAGCATTACATCTCGCGCATCACTACCGGGCTGAAGGGGCAATTTCCTTTTGACGGCCAAAACCACGAGTTGATCATCACCAAGGTCTATCCCGAGGTGACTAGCGGCTCCTTCGAAGTCGATATGGCCTTGGTTGATGAGGCCCCCAGGGGCATCAAACGCGGCCAAAATTTACAAATTCGGCTGGCCCTCAGCGACGAAACGCAAGCGATCTTGATCCCCCGTGGGGGCTTTTACCAAAGCACAGGGGGCAACTATGTCTATGTCTTGAGCGACAACGGCAGCCGTGCCTACCAGCGCGACATCAAGATCAACCGCCAAAGCGACCGCCACTACGAAATCACCCGGGGACTGCACCCCGGCGAGCGGATCATCACCAGCAGCTATGATATGTTCAATGAGGCGCAGGAGTTGGTGCTGCAAGAATAGAGGCGAGAGGCGAGAGGCGAGAAGCGAGACCGCTGCGCTGTGAGACTTGAGACCGCTGCGCTGTGAGAAGTGAGATCGCTGCGCTGTGAGACTTGAGATCGCTGCGCTGTGAGACTTGAGACCGCTGCGCTGTGAGAAGTGAGATTGCTGCGCTG
>CAYVAP010000005.1:18156-28328 GCA_964449365.1 uncultured Bacteroidia bacterium | reverse complement strand
GCGGAAAAAGATGCAGCGATCACCCATCATTCGGGAGTTGACAGAGCACTAGGTTTTACCTACCTCCGGACGAAATTCGAAAGCAATGGCTTAGCTTACCAAAATGGCCGCCTAAAAGTCGAAACTCATGTCTAGTGAAATGTCTTACAACGCATACCAATCACCTCAACGTCCAATAGCATGGTCTTTTATCCGGTATTCAGGTCGATAAACCCCCATCAAAACCCAACCAAACTTGACCGCTCGCCCGACCCTGTAAGTGTCAATTGCGAAATCGCCCGACTCATCGCCACATAAAGCAGGGATCGCTCCCGCTGGTCGTGGTAGTGTTGTTCGGCCTTACTCCAGCCGTTAAAGCTCCGGGGACGAGAAGGAACTGATTGCTGATCGATATGGGTAAGCACCACGCAGCGAAACTCCAGCCCCTTGAGCGTGTGGAAGGTCGATAGGTGGATGCCATCCGCTTCTCCCTTTACATCCAGCAGGTCAAAGTAGGGGAGACGTGCTTCGTGCAGCATGCTTTTAAGATCTTTTACCTGGCTTTGGCGAGGAGCAGCCAGCACCACCTCAGCCCAACTGAGCCGTCCATCAGCCTCGATTTGACGAAGAAATTCCAACACTGCTACCAGCTCGGCCTCCCGATTGGGATACACATGATACACCGGAGACGCACCGTGCATTAGAGACAGGTATCCATCTTTAGACTCTTCGCCATCATCGAAATCCGAGAGTGGAATCGACTGAATGGTAGCCACCGCAGCCCTTTTGATCTCTTTCGTCGTACGATAGTTGAGTTTTAGGCGGCGGCTACGCCGCCCCCGCACATTGATACCCAGTGAAGTAAAACTCAGCTTGCGTGCGTAGATTTTCTGCAAGGGATCTCCTACCAGGAACAGGTCGTTGGGCCCCTCTGGCACCAGGCACCGCAAGAAGCGAAGCTCCAGGTTGGATAGGTCTTGCAGTTCGTCGCAGACCACGTGCCGGTAGGGCCGCTGATCGGGGTAGTTTGTCAGATGACGTGTAACCCGGTTGAGTACATCGCCAAAGTGCGCAAAGTGATACTTCTCCCGCAGTTGCTGGAACGTTTCGAACAAGCGCCATAGCTCTTTGCGTTGCTTGCGAGATACCCTGAAGGTTCGTCCCAACCGGGAGGCCTTGAGGTAGTCCGCCTCACTTTGCAGGTCTTGGTCCAACACCAGGGCATGATATTCTTCCTGCAGCTGTTCCGCGAAAAATTCAGAAGCGTGAAAGTCGAGTACCTCAGTCCAAAGCTCTAGTTCTTTCTCAGCTTGGGTGAAATCCAGAAAATTGGTGTCCTCCTGGATGATGCCCAATTGGATAGCCACTTCGTAGCCCAGTTTGTGAATATTGTGGATGTGTACCCGCTGCGAATCGATACCTAGCGACTGGGCCTGCTTTTGCAGGGCGCTGGTAAGTCTTTTGGTGTAGGTAGTAAACAACAAAGGATGCTCCAGGTCGAAGTTCGGCTGCTCACTCAGGTACTTGGCCCGGTGCAAAGCCGCCACGGTCTTTCCAGTGCCTGCCGCGCCCGTTACCTTCATTGATCCGGGATAACTGCGGTAGGCCAGTTGGTGCTGACTGGGGTGCAGAAAGACCTGCCATTTTTCCTGCCCCTCGCCCAGGATACGCTCCAGGTCCGCGTCGTCTACCACGAGCCGGGAATACCGCATCGCGTTGGGGGAATCGACCGCTTGGGTTGGCTCCACCACCTCGCTTTTGCCTGCTTCGATTTCCGCAGTCAGGCTCTCGAAAGAAGCCCCCTCCATGAAGTAAAAGAGGTATTCGAAGGCATCTTGGGGTAAGGCCTTTTCCAACTGCCAGAAATCTTCATCGCGGGTAATGCGGCGTACCCGGGGCAAGGCTGCCGCTGGTACGCCCAAGCGCAGCAGTTGTTCATCGTCTAGCTCAACGAAGATATCTTTTGAAACAATGCCTTCCACTCCCTCCACAGGGTTAGCAGGGGCCACTGCTTCCGCTTCGGTCTGCGCCTCAAAGACCTGAAAAGATTGCACCTGTTCATTCCAGGCAAACTGCTTACCCATGGGCCAATCGTAGGCATCGTCATGGTTGCCTACCCACAACAACCGAAAAACTTCTTCGCGGGGGGCCTGGTAAACCACCGCCCGGTAGCTCTGGTCTACCCGAGCAGAACGGAGCTCTGGTTGATTCCACTGAGAGATTTTCTCCAAGTGGATGCCGGATGATTTCGGATCGGCCTGAAATTTTTTTAAGAATTCACGGGCCTTCTTTTGGGCTCCCCGGGGCAAGTCCATCATGGCGTCAAAGAAGGAGATTTCTATGTATAGCTTCATGGAGAGTAGCGTTGAATCAAATCTTCAGAAAACTCGGCCTGCTTCAGCACCCGGAACCCACGCTCAGCAAAAACCTGGGCTGATCGGTCGTCCAAGGCATCAATCACTATGTTCAGGCCGGTGATGCCTACCTCCGCTTCCGCGATGGTTTCGTCCAGTTCGTTGACCAGTTCAAAACCCTGCTCTTCATGGAAGGCCACCCCATTGCTCAACAGCAATTGTATCAGAGCATGATACGCCTCTTCAAACTCTTCTACAACCAGGTCCCACTCCCGCTGGTGGGCATCTATTTCAGCAATCTCATCCGCCAGCGCATCCCCATCGGGTAAAGCTATCCGCAGGCCTGGTACCCACTGTACCAGGTTGAAAAGCTGCCAGAAGCGATTCCAGGCTTCGGTGGGGAACCCCTGAGTGGCACCATCAGGGATAGCCAGGCTAATGCGGGCAGCATCTGCTTTGAGCGAAAGAAAAGCGGACAGAGGCAGGGATTCATCATTGGGTAAGTGATTGAGCAGATAGTAGGAGGCCTGAGGATCAGCTGGTCTGTCAGCCAGGACCGGTACTCGGCCAGGTTGCTGCCAGGCCAGCGCTAAGTCATCGCCCGACAGAAAACCAGGTGGCCGACCAGTATGGCAGCCTACCAACCACCTCAGGGTCTGCTGATCGGCCTCTTGGGGCTGCTTCAGCCAATGTAACAAGCGAGAAACCTGGTCATGGGGCGACCAAGGCACCGCGACCTCGTCGGGCAGCGCCGGGTGTTTACCCCGCAGGGTACTCCATTGATCGGCCTGAAACCAGACGGAAGCCTCGTCTTCGCTGCCGGCCTCTTTGGCGATCTTCGTTTCAAAACGCTGCAAATCGTCCCAGGTGAGCGTCCAGGTAGCATAACCAGCCTCACGCAAGCGCCAACGCTTGGCCACGTCAGCAGGAAAGCGGTACTGCCCGGCTTTGGCGTGGTACTCATAGCCATCCAGAAAAATGGCCATCTCGACCGGTGCCCCTTGCCCAGCCAGTACCTGCCGGGGACGAAGCCAGAAGTCTGGACGGGTGTAGCCCTCCCCTAATCCATACTGAGGGATCATTTCGTACTGCCAGGCTTCTCCCTTTCCCTGAGGCACCGTGATCTCATACCTCACTGCTCCATCTACGGTCCGCCGCCTCACTCGCCAGCCTGCTTTGGCGGCCTCATCTGTCTGGCTATAGGCTTCCAGCAGGCGCACAAACCATTTTTCCAGCTCAGACTCCTCGATTTGTCCTGACTCTACGCCACTGAATCCTTCCGCTCGATACGTCCACTCGTTGGCCTGATCCTTGATCCGACCAAATAGTGCTTCCGCCTCCTTACGGCTCAACCATTCACGCTCATATTGATTGGCGTAGCTGTAAATACAGTGATAACACCCATCCTGCTCTCCGCAGCGACAGTCGCGGATGGCTTCAAAGGCATTTTCCAGCACTTTGCTGAACTCTTTCCAACCGGCAACCTGCCCCAGGTAGCCAGTGCCACCGGGAATGGTATCGATCAGCATCAGGTAATGCTGCTTGCGACCCGTACGGCTGTCTATCTCCCAGTATTCTTTCATTTCCAGGTGCTGAGGGTTGCCACCGAAGTAGTGCTTCAGCCCAAGACCAATGCCCGCCTTGAACAGGGCCAGGCGTACCTCGGAATTGATCTCCTCTATCGGCAACAGGATGCGCAGCACCTCGGTAGTGAGTTGCCTGCGCAGATATAGCTCCCCAAAGACCTCATCCACGGTGTCCGCGTAGGGCCGGTCGCGGTGCTTGCAGTAGGGAAAATGGTAATCGCGCGCCTTGAGTTCCTTGTTTTCGGCATCGCGGGTATGCACCTGGGCCATGCCGCAGCTCTTGCACACGATAAACCCCCGCCCCGAGACTTCCTGATCCTGCATCTTCACCTTGTGGGAGGTATAAGGAAGGGCTGACTGATCGCCCGCATTGATTTCAGTATAATCTACCCTACGGATGAACTCGATGCCAAAAGGAATCCGGCTCAGTACGTAGGCTCCCTGCCCTCCATTTTCGGGCAGGTCAAAATGGCGACTCATCACGTAGTACCCCTCCTCTCGCTCATCGCTGCTGTCGTCCAGGCTGGCTTTGTCGGCATCTTCAAAGGCAATCGCCTTCTTGAAATCAACCATGTCGTGGGTATTGGCCTGGCTATACCAGGAAGTATCCCCACATTTGGGACAGGCCTGCTTGGGCAGCCCCTGATCCAGCGCCAGGTGGTCGCAGCGGGAGCAGAAGCGATAGCGCCGAACTTCCTCCTGCCAGTTGAGGACCCGAATACCCCTGATCGGAAAATGATACCCCTGCCCATAGAACCGATTGCCAGGGGCCAGCTCCCGGATGGCCTGACTCGCAGGCCGCAATATCGGGTTGAACTCCAGGTACAGGGGCTGGCTGCGCTCATCCTTGGCGTTGGGCCGACGCAAGCGGGCTTCCAATTCTACCCCGGTCTCGGGAAAACCATAGTTGGGCAAATAGCCCGAGTTGGTCAACTGCTCCAGGGTTTGGCGGCGGCGGAAACTACGGAGCGCCTGCCTCACATTGCGCCGGTCGCGCTCCAGTTGGTCTCGCTCCGGGTCGGTAGCAGGCATCTTTTCCAGTCGCTTCACCAACTGCTGATGGTGCTCGCGGTGGTAGTCGTATTCCTGCCTGATCAAGGGAATAAACCGACGCAGCAGGTCTTCGAAACGGCCGTGCCGCCATTCGCTCTCCAGCTCATCCAGGGCTTCTTCCAATGGCTGGTTATCGGGGCTGCTCGCTACATACTCCCGACGAAAGCGATCGAACAGGACCTCTCCTTCTGCCGCCAGGTACTGAACGAGCTGAGCGGTAAAAGCCTTTTCTGAATGCTCCATTCCTTTGCTCAGCAAGCGACGCAGGGTCTTAGGAATCTGGTGCTCATGCGGACTAGCCAGGGTCCAACTATCTACCACAAAGGCCAGCAAATGACGGCGCAGAATCTCGATGGCTTCCAGGAAACAGCCGGGAGTCGTTACCTCACCCGCCATCATCTCTTTGGGCTCGGTAAAAAAGTAAAGGTCGTGCTCCCCCCGGCCAGCCAGGTTGAGCAAAAAGGCTTGGCCGCTCTTACGACCAGCCCGGCCCACCCGCTGCAGGAAGTTGGCGGGTGTAGGCGGCACGCCAGTGTTGATGGCATGGTTTAGGTCCCCAATGTCGATGCCCATCTCCAGGGTTGAGGTAGCCACCAGCACGTTGAGGCTCTGAGGGTCCGTTCCTCCCTTGAAAGAGGCTTCGATCGCCTCTCGCTTTTGCCGATCCAGCATGCCGGTATGCTCGGCAGCGAATACCCGCACTACGTTGCCCCGCTGGTAGACCTGCTGGTAAAAGCGCTCTGCTTCATCCGCAAAAAGGTCTACCTGCTCATAGCGACCTGAGCAGTGAAAACTGAGGCAGGCCGCTCCGTCCAGCCAGCCCTCGGCCTCGGTGGTGCTGTGCAGTTGGTTGCCACAAACCAGACAAGCATAGCGCTGCACCCGCAGGCTCACCCATATCGCTTCGGGCCGCAAGCCATAATTGGCCTTCCCATCGGCTTCTTTGCGATCCAGCAACCCCAAATCTGGCTGTGCCAGCCGCGGCAGCAGTTGCTCATAAAAATCGTTGATCAGCCTGTGATCGGCCCGGCCCAGGGCAAAAGATTTAGTAAAATAGCGGTGGAACCAGTTGCGGTTGCTCGGCTGCTGAATGCTCACCGTATCGAGGTTCCCCTTGCCTTTTTGCAGGCGCAAAAACGACGGTAGTCGGGTGCGCTTGCCAAAGTTCTGCATCAGGAAAAAGGGGCCGTTGCGCTTCTGGGTGATGGAATAGTAGCTGGGGTAGTCGCTGCGGAATACCCGTAAATAAGGATGGTCTACCCCACCCCGCACCCGTAACCGATGTAAAAACCCCGACAGAAAGCGCATGAACTCCTCCTCGCTCAACTGATGCAGCGCGTTGGCGGCCAGCCATGGCTGTAGCGCCTGGTAAGCCGCTTGCAACCTTTGCGGATCAAAGAAGGTAGCCGAGGCTCCGGTCTTTTCCAGGGTACGCCCGATCAGCGCATTGTAGGTATACTGCGACCAGATCTCCCAGCTCATGCGGCGATCGAACTCATCCATGAATCCCGGGGCAAATCCTTCTCCTTCTCGGTAGTAGTCCGCAGGATCCATGCTCCCCTGATGATCTGCGGGGAAAAAGCGGGCCACGTAACGGGCTTCGCTCCCCCCCTGCTCGCGCCAGTAATCAGCAAACCGCTGATATAGGTCGGGCAAAGCCACCGAAGTCTCCTCTTGCTGACGCAGCAACTGCTGTAGCGCCGTACGCAAAAGAAAGCGATAGTTGCGGGCCTGAAAAAAGCCCGCCCGGTGGGCAGCGTCCTGCACGCCGTTGGTAAAGGTCAGCACCTTACGCTGATCCAGTGGCGTTTGATCTGCCTCCGAAGCCAACAACTGACTCAGTGCCACTGAGGTGAGGCTGGCCACCCCCGCCCCGATGAAGGCCAGGCTGTTACGGCTGTTGCAACGAGGACAGATCGACTGGCTCTTACTCCCCTCATACCGACGATAGGCCAGCACTGGAAAACAGCCTGGTTCTTCCTTTTCATACAGCCGCAGGGTAGCCCCGTCCAGCCACCAAACCGCCTCTTCCGAAGGTTCATAATCCTCGCTGCGCAGGTGCGCATCGACCCGGGTATCGATATACCAGAGGTTTTTGTCGAGGCTCAACGAAGCCCGGTAAACAGCCGTATGGTCAGGGCTGAGGCGATCCTGCGTCTCGGGCTTCAGCACTACCCAGCCCGAAGCCCCGCACTCCCGGCAGTGCCAGGGGGGCATGCTCTTGACTTCCAACTGGTCTGCCTCTTCTTCCCAGGCAAAAACGGGTTCTACCTGCAGCAGGCGCTGCACCCGTCCCAGGGCCCGCAGCCACAGCTGCACCTGCACATACACAAAGGGAAAAGGCTTTTGGGGATCACCTGTCCGGGCCCGGGCTAGCAGGGTCAGCAGCGACCCGATGGCTGCATCCTGCAGCAGCTCACTTTCCAACTGCCCAAAGGCAGGTACCGCCGCTCCCAGGGCCTTGCGCACGTGAGCCATAGACTCCGGAGCTCCCTGGCATATGCTTACCAGCTCCCGCACGATGCGTAGTTGCTGCAACTCCCGGCCCAGCGCCACCCCGGAGGTAGACCGCAGGGCCCAAAGATTGGCCTGCTGTGCGGCGTAGTCGGCAGGCGTCTCTCGCAACTGGGTCAGGCTTTCACGCAGCTCTGCCTTGGAGGGAAAATTATCGCGCTGCAGGTCTACAGGAAAATATTCCTCCACCGATAAGCGGTGCTCCTCGATCAGGGCGTCGACCTCGATGGGTTCGCCAAAGATCTTTTGGGCATAATCTGCCAACTGCCGTCGACTATCCGGCCCACTGCCTAGCGTAGCCGAAGTGCCCACCGGGCAAAGCTGCCGGGCAGGGAGCCGTAACTTGAGCTTCAGTCGCCGGATCAGGTTAGCTACGTCGGTGCCCTGGGCACCGTCATAGGTGTGCAATTCATCCAGCACCAGGAAGCGCAGCAGCGCCCGGTCCTTGAGGTTGTGCTGCCACAATTGATGGAAGTCATGTCGCAGCAGGGCATAGTCCAGCATCTTGAAGTTGGTCAGCAAGATGTCGGGCGGGCGGTCTACGATGGTCTGTCGGCTTTCGATCAGATGATCGGAGCCCATGATGGGGGGTAGTTGCTGCCCGTCGGGCCGCTTGGCCCCAAGGCCGATGAACAGCCCCGCAGTGAGCAACGGAGGCTGCCCCGCTGGCTTCAGTTTGGGATCCTGCCAGATCGCCTCAGCGATGCGCCCCGCCTGATCCGTAGCCAGGGCATTCATGGGGTAGAGGATGATGGCTTTGATGCCTGGGCGGTGCCGCTGCTGGTAGCAATAGTCGAGCAAGGGAAAGAGAAACGACTCGGTTTTACCCGAGCCCGTGCCGGTGGTCAGGATGGTAGGCTGCGGGGCGTGGTCGCCCTGGGTAGTCAGCCGCTCAAAGGCCCGCTGCTGATGCGCAAAAGGAGGAAAGGGAGGCTTGATCTCCAGCGGGATGTCCGTAGCCCCCGCCTGCACGAAGGGTAGCTTCAGAGAGAGGTAGGGACCTTTGAAGATGCCCGTACCCATACTCCCCCCACCCCTGACAGGGTTCGAAATCCTATCAGGGGTAATGAGAAAATGATCGAAGGCCTGCTTCACAGCCAGGTCCTGAAAACCAAAGGTGGCGCGCAAGTAGCCGATCACGGCTTGTTCGATTTCACGGGCTTGCTGGAAGGGAAGGGGCATGGGGGGAGTTGGGGAAGTATTTATTCCATTAAAGTATAAAGGGTAAGAGGAAAAGACAAGCTAAAACGCTGACAAAACACTGACAGGGTTCCAAAACCCTCCACAACGCACCCTCCACAACGCTGACAGGGTTCCAAAATCCTGTCAGCGTTGTGGGATGCGTTACATTTTGTGTCATTCACTCCCACTCCAGCTCCCAAAGCCGCTGCTGCCGCTGCGCGTGATAGGCTTCCATGCCCGCGACGCCATTCAACTGCTCCCACATCGCCTGCCGCCGAACGCCCCCGATCAGATCCTCCCCCTGCGGGCAGGCACCGCCGCTCAGGTAAAACCACGAGCTGTGCGGCCATTGCCGAAAGTCTCTCACCAAGCCGTGCCGCTGCGGATTGAGGTGAATGTAGGCCAGGGCGGTCCACCACTGAGAGTCAGAGGTGATGGCCACCCGTTTGAAGGGCCGCTCGAAGAGCGTACCCCGCCGCCCTAAAGTCTTGTTGAGAGCCTGCGTGTAGGCGTTGGCCCAATGGGAGAAGGGCAGGTGCAAGCGGGGCGGATCTTCCTGATGGCGCGGAGGCAGCTCCTCCTGGGCTTTGATGCGCAGCAGCAAATGGTAGTGATTGCCCAGCAGGCAGTAAGCAAAAGTGTCGGCCACGGGTACTACGTGTCGGCGATACAGCTCAAGGAAGTAGCGGCGGTTGTCTGCCTTGGGGAAAAGGGGCTCCCGCCCCACGCTGTGGTTGAACACGTGGTAGGTACCACCGGGATAAAGCGGAGCTTGGTAACGGCTGGCCATGGTAGGAGGATAAAACTTGAACGAAAGGGCTGATAAAATACAAAACGTTCGCATAACGCGCAAAAACGCTGACAGGGTTCTAAAATCCTGTCAGCGTTTTGCGAGAATCAAACCTCCTCCACACCGCCTTATAATCCTCCACCCGATCGCACCGATCAAAGGGCGCGACATACGTCACCTCCTCCCCTTCGTACAGCTCGCTCTTGCGAATGGTCTGCGTGAGGGTGCCGGGGGCGTCGCTGCGGAGGTCGGGAAACGCTGAAACGCGGTTCGAAACGCTGACAGGGTTTTGAATCCTGTCAGCGTTTCGCGTTTCGTTTCGCGTTTCGTCCCGCGTTTCGTCTCCGGTCATATCCCGGACCGCGTTCCATTCCTTGCGGTCGAGGCCCACGCCGCTGAGGCCCTTGGAGCAGGTGAAGACGATGCGCCCGTAGCGGTCGTACCAGGTATCGTCTTCGTTTTGCTGGAGGACGGGAAACTGCACCTCGTAGAGCAGGATCAGCTCTTCGAGGCGGAGGCCCAGGGCCTGGGCAGCGATCACGTCGAGCTCCACCAGGGCCCAGCGGCGGGCGTAGGCGCTGCGCAGGGGCGTCTCCCAGGTCCAGTCCGGGCCGAGCTGCGAGAGAGAGCACCGGCAGGCGGGGATCGTCGCTGGCCCAGCCCTGCCCGCGCCAGCTCGCCTCGTAGTGCCGCGCCCAGAGCGGGGCGTAGGCC
>CAYVAP010000005.1:13794-18056 GCA_964449365.1 uncultured Bacteroidia bacterium | reverse complement strand
ATACTGATCCATCCACGGCTGCTGGGGGTCCAGCCCCTTGATGCGCCCCCGAAACGTCATCAGGTCCTCATCCGGCACGTAGTTGGTGCGGGGCAGATAGTCCGCCGGGATGCGGGTGAGGTCGATTACGTCGTAGTCGTGGTGCTTGTTGACGACTTTTTGGGGGGTTTTGTAGAATGGTTGAGCCACATAGAAATGCGGCCCGCTGTAGATCAGCTCGTGCTGGGCCAGGTCGGGGTACTTGGTCTCCCGCCGGATGATGCCCTTGTCCTGCGCGTTGGTTTCGTGCCAGCCCTCCGAGACGAAAAATTTTTCCTGCTCCACCTTCCCCGGAAACGCGCTAAGCTTTTCCAAAACAGATAGGAGCTGCTGCGAATGGATGGAAACCAGTTTAGCTTCTTCCCAGTCCAGGCTATTTTCAAAGGTCTTGGCTAGAATGGTTAGTTCTCCTTCTTTAAAGTGAACGATCCGATCCTTGTGTGGCAAGGTATTCCATTCAAATTTCCCATCCTCCAATTTAACTTTCAGCCCTCCTGGCAATCCTTCGCCTGTATGGGTTTCACAGCCGAAAATCGTAGAAGGATGGTATAGGTTGTGGATAGAAGCAAAGCTAATTATTCCGCTTTTCCCCGCATAGACATTCAGCCCGTAAGTAACCCAGTGCAGGATTTCAGCAAAGAGCTTCTTGACGTTGACAAACTGGAAGTGGTAACGTAAGCGCGGGTAGATGAATTTTCGCAGTTGGCTCCCGTTTGGATCATCATAAATCCCCTCGGGATGCAGCAGCCCGGCGTAGCCTTGGGGGGCGGTGAGGCGCAGGCTGTTTTCGAGGATGCACTTGTAGATGTTGGTCTGCTGCCCCACCAGGAGGGGAAAGTTTTGGGCGGCGTTGAGGAAGGCCCCGCTGCCTTCGGCCTCGATCAGCTCCTCGCGGTACAGCGCGGCCAGGGCGGGGCTGTCGTGCAGCAGTTGGTCGCGTAGCTTGCGCACCTGCGGGGCGGAGGTCTTCTGCACCAGCACCTCGGGGTACTCCTCGGCCACCAGGCCTTTTTCCTCGAATTCCAGCTTCACCCAGGGCGGGTTGCCCACGATCACGTCGAAGCCGCCCCGCTCAGCGAAGACCTCCACAAACTCCAGCGGGTAGTGGAAGAAGCGGTGCTGCGCCCAGTGCTGCGCCACCCGCTGCGCCCGCGGGCTGGTCTCGAAGAGGGTGGCCCGGGTGCGGTACTGCGCGATCTCTTCGTAGGCCATGGCGGTATTGAATTCGGAATTCGTGATTCGTGATTCGTAATCGCCCAGGCTCATCTGCTGCGCCCCGCCAAAGAGCGCGCCCTGCCTAGGGCCAGGGCGAAGGTGGGAGCTTGCTCCCTCTCGCTTCTCGCCTCTCGCCTCTCGCAGCGCAGCGGTCTCCCCCAGGATCCCTTCGATCTCATCGTACCATTCCTGCCGGGTGGGCAGCTCGCGCCAGTCCTTGGGGTCCCAGAACCAGAGGGCACACCAGTAGTCCATCACCAGCTTGAGGCGGTAGTAGGGGGTAGAATTGAGTTGGCGGCGCTGCATCAGTTGCTCGCGGTCGCGGTAAGAGGAGACCGGGCAGTCGCTCAGGTCATCGGGGGCCTGTCCGTAGAGGTCGAGCTGATTGGCGGTGCAGCGCTTCAGCCCCTGCTGAAAGGCCAGGTGCTCGGCCAGCAGGTGGTCGATCTGGGCCGAGAGGCGCTGCACCCGCTGCCATTCTGTAGGCGAGAGGGGCTGGATAAAATCGCTGCGCCAGGCTTTGGCCTGGGCTGCATCGTTCTCTTTCTTGACCTGCCGCTTGAGCTGCTTCTCGTCGAGGCCGGGGCCAAATTTTTCGCGCAGCTCGGCTTCTTTGGCGGCTTCGGCCTCGCTTTGCAGCCATTTGTGGTCGGCGGCGGCCACCATGCCCTTGTCGGGCAGCAGGAAGTGATAGACTTCGCCGACGGGGCGCTTTTCGCCCCAAGGGCGCTGCTGCGGGGCCTGTTCCCACCACTTGCCGCCGCTAAGGCCCTGCTTCTTGTTTTTGACCACCTGGGCTTGGGGGTAAGTCTTGAGCCAGCAGCCAATCACGGCGTTGCCGTGGCCCAGCTGGTAGCCAAAGAAGGGCGGCTCCATGCCCGCATGGATCACGTTGAGCCAGAGGGAGAGCTTGCCCAGCTCGATGGCCGTAGGGTTGAGGTCCACGCCATAGACCCCCTGGGTGGCCAGGTAGCATTTGACCTTTTGCTTTTCGGTCTGATAGTCACCGGGGCGGATGCGCGTTCCCCCCTGGGCGACCAGCTCTTTTTGTTTCAGCTCCAGGTAGGCCTCGGCCAGTTGGTCGATCACCTCGTTCTGGAAGGCGGCGGCCCCCATGGCGGGTTCCAGGATGGTGAAGCGCAGGATTTCATCGGCCACGGCATCGCCGCCTTGTTGCCGCTGCTGCAGCCGGTCCAGGATGGGCTTCAGGGTGTATTTGACCGTGGTGCGGGTCAGCACCTCGGGGGTGTAGTAGGAGGCAGATTTCTGGCGGTCGCGGCCCGAGAG
Source organism: uncultured Bacteroidia bacterium (assembly GCA_964449365.1). Taxonomy (GTDB): domain Bacteria; phylum Bacteroidota; class Bacteroidia; order J057; family J057; genus CAYVAP01. Next base: position 15,515 of record CAYVAP010000005.1, on the reverse strand, counting down.
GCGGTAGACGAAGCTGCCCGGCGGGTGGATCAGGTCGCGGGCTTCGTTTTCGGGATCCTTGAGGATCTCGTCGTCGCTGAATTCGTCGCGGCGGCGGCGGGGGGTGAGGAAGGTGCCCTCCTCGGGCTTGCCCTTGGGGTGTACCTCGATCAGTTCTTCCTGGGCAAAGATGCCCCGGTAGGCCAGCAGGCTCTCATAGACGCTGCCGAGCTGGTTGAGGCCCAGGTTTTCGTAGGAGATGCGCCCGCGCTTTTCGTGGCGCTGGGGCTGGGTGAGGCTCAGCTCGCAGATGATCTCCTGCCAGATGAAGTTGCGGAAGCGCACCTGCTGGAGGAGGGTGAGGCGGCCCGTAACGCTCGAAACGCTGACAGGGTTCGAAACGCTGTCAGCGTTTCGATCGACGTCAGCGTTTCGTTGAAACAGCGGGCTGTCGAGGGGCCGCACATAAAAGGTCTTGCGGGTTTGGGCCTCGTCAGCGGGGGGCTGCCCGTAGCCTTCGGCCAGCAGGGTGAAGAGCTTGCGTAGGGAGTCATCGAAGAAATAGCCGTTGCGGGCGGTCTCGGAGGCGAGGTTGACCAGCTCCAGGTCGCGCAGGCGCTCCAGGCTGTAGCCCCGCTGGTAGGTAGGATGGTCCAGGGGCAGCAGGTTGAGTTCGCGCCGCGACTCGGCGTAGAAGAGGAAGAGCAGGCGATAGACCAGCAGCAGGGCATCGTCTTTGAGGCGGCGGGCGAAGTCGGGGTTGCTGTCGCTCGAAACGCTCGAAACGCTGACAGGGTTCAAAACCCTGTCATCGTTTAGATGAGCAGCGTTTTCCCAGTACCAAATGGCCTCATTGGCCAGCAGTTCCACCGCTTTGATGACCCCGACTTTGAGGTCTTTGGTGACCTCAAAGGCCTTTTTGTGGGATGCTTCATCCAGGGCGGCGAGCAGGGAGTCGGTTTGGCCCACCAGAAATTCGTGGCCCAGCAGCACGTGCAGCAGGGCCAGGGGGCGGTTGGCTTCGAGGCGGGCCTCGGCGAGGAGGTCTTCGAGCTGAAAGCGGAGGTAGGCTCCCTGGTGCCACTTGGCGTGGTGGATGAGGTAGAGCTCCGGCCCGGCGAGCAGCAGCACGTACTCTGGCCGCTCGGCCTGCGGCAGCAGCAGCAGCTCCGAGAGGGCCTGGTTGATGGCCTCGGGCTTGACGCGCACCCCGTTTTCGCGAAACCGGAAGACGTGCTTCCACTCGGCCATGCGGTAGGTCTGCCCGAAAATGCCGTCGGGGTCTTGTTCTTCGCCCGGCAGCTTGAGCATGGCCTGCATCTCCATCAGGAATAGGTAGGGCTGGTCCTGCTGGTAGTAGCGTTGCAGCACAGGGATGCACTCCTTGTCGTTGAGGGGGAAGGCCGACTGGTAGGGCTGCGCCGGCAAGGGATAGCCCAGCGAGCGCAGCAGGTCGAGGTGAAACTCGTGCGAAACGCGGATGCGGTCCTCAGGGCGGCGGGTCTTGCCCCACTGCTCTTTGAAGCTGTAGTAGCGCTGCCGCAGGCCTGAGAGGGTTTTGACGTAAGCCTTCTGGGCTTCGCCGTTGACCCCCGCCTGTTGCATCACCCGGCCAAAAAAGTCCTGGTCAAAGTAGTGGGAGGTGAAATATTCGCCTTCGTTGTGCAGGTATTTCATGGGAGAAGAGGTCAGAAGTCAGAAGTCAGAAGTCAGAAGTCAGAAGTCAGAAGTCAGAAGTCAGA
>CAYVAP010000005.1:0-13694 GCA_964449365.1 uncultured Bacteroidia bacterium | reverse complement strand
GTCAGAAGTCAGAAGTCAGAAGTCAGAAGTCAGAAGTCAGAAGTCAGAAGTCAGAAGTCAGAAGTCAGAAGTCAGAAGTCAGAGGGGTACTGCTTGGGCGAAACCTGGGTTTCGCAATTCTTGTCTTTTTTCTTCCCTCTGACTTCTCGCAGCGCAGCGGTCTCACTTCTCGCTTCTCTCCTCTCGCAGCGCAGCGGTCTCACTTCTCGCTTCTCTCCTCTCGCAGCGCAGGGGTCTATTCTCTGCGGTAAAACACGCTCAGCAGGCGGATGAAGGGCTCATTGTCGAGGCTGGTCATGTCTTGGTAAAAGCGGGATTTCTGGTCGGAAATGGAGTGGAGATGTCGTTGCCGGTTTGCGCGGGCCTGGCGGGTAAAGACGTTGTCTACCTTTTCGGCAAATTCGCTGGCGAGCTGCTGCTCGGCTTCGTTCTGCCAGGCATGCAGTTGCCGCTGAAAGTCCTGCAGTTGCTGCTGCATCTGCGCGATCAGCTGATCGCGCTTTTCATCTATCCAAAGCAAGTGAAAATACTGGATGGCCTGCTTTTTTTGGGCATCCAGCCGGGCCCGTTCGTCCTCGCTTACGGGGAGGGACACCCATTGCCCGGGCAGCGGGTACTGGGCGAGGAAATCGCCCAGGGTGCGGGCCTGGGGATTGGCCCCGTCAAATTCCATGCTCACCACTACGAACTCAGAGAGCAGAGGCTGCCCCAGTTCGTTGGCGATCTGCCCGTGGAAGAGGTAGTGCGCCTGCCCGGCGGGCAGTTGGGGCAGGTGGCAGACCATGGCACTGCCCTTGTCAATGCGGGCCAGCAGCTTGTACATCAGCCAGCGCACCAGGGGGTGCAGGTCGTAGAGCACTTGATAGCGGGGCCATGCGCCGCTTTTTTGGCGGGCCTTCTCGATGCCCTCCTGGATCCTTGCGCGGTCGTCGAGCAGCAAGAAGCTACTGGCCTCCCTGGCCTCGGGCGGCAGGTCGTAGAGGGCACTGCGTAGCTCGGGCAGCTCGGGGCCGGGCACCAGTTCCAACTGACCAGGACTCCAGCTCAGGGTGCCTCGCTGCAGGCCGGGGTCTACCGCCTGCAGGTAGGCGACTAGGTCGCCGTAGTAGCTGCGGTCGCGCGCGTAAAAACTGGGGCGAGCCACCGCCGGGGCAGCTACGGCATAGGCCGGTGCCTCGTCCAGCATCTCCCACCAGTCCAGGCCCTGCTCAGCGGCAGGGCTTCCCTCGATCAGGCCGGGGTTCTGCTGCGCAATGGCCTGCCCGACCCGGGCCTCTTCCTGCTGCGGATCGAAATCACCGAAAACCGAGGCCGCGTCGCCCAGGGTCTTCTGGATTTGGGCCTCCTTGTCGATGAGGCGCTGCACGATGGAGAGGTCCGAGCGCAGGTCCTGGGCCGCCTCGCCTGGCTGGGCCAGCAAGTAGTGGATCTGGGGGGGGTGGATCTGCCCAAAGCGGTCGATGCGGCCGTTGCGCTGGTCCAGGGTGATCACCGACCAGGGAATGTCGTAGTTGATGAGCCGGTGGCAGTAGTAGTGGAAGTTGACGCCCTGGGCCCCGGCGTCAGAAGCCAGCAGCAGGCGGATGTCGCTGTCTTCTTTGCCAAATTCTTCGACCAGCTTCTGCTGTTCGGTATCGCCCATGGAGCCGGTGAAGCTGCGCACCCGCTGCTCGTCTAGCCCAAATTGGTGTCTGAGCTTGGCCGCCAGGGCCTCCAGCGTGGCGATGCGCTCAGCGAAGAGCAGGATGCGGGGGTCGCGCTTGCGGCCCTGCCACTGCCACTGCTCCAGCAAGTCGAGCAGGGCATGGAACTTGCTGTCCTGCTCCTCGGCCACAATCTGCTGCACCAGGCTTTGCAAGGCGGTGAGGGCCTGTACCTCGCCAGGGTGGTAGCCCTCGGCCTGGGTGCGGCGGGCCTGCTGCTGCTTTCGCAGGCGGTTGCCCAGGGTATCGGCACAGGCCTCGGGGCTGGAAAGGTAAGCCTTGAAAAGGCCGATGGAAAAAAGGTGGTCCCAGCGCTCGCTGCCCTGTTGCTGGATCTCACTGCGCTTGAGGGCCTGCTGCTGCTGGAAAAACTGCTGTTCCAGGTCGGTGAGCGAAAACCGGTGCGGGTGCACCTCCCGCTCCTGAAACTGCTGGCTCACCTCGTTGGCTACGTCTTTTTTGAAGCGCCGCACGAAGTAAGGCTCGATGTGCGCCCGGTCAAAATCGCCGCTGGCCGGGATAGCCGTCTCCTCGATCATGCGCATCAGGTTGGCAAAGTTTTCCTGCTTGCCGTTGTGCGGAGTGGCCGAAGTAAGGATGAGGCTGTCGCAGCGGGTGGCCAGAAACTGAGCCAGGTCGCCGCGTTGGCTCTGCCGGTTGGCCACGGTGTGGCACTCGTCGATCACCACGATGTCCCAGCGCGACTGCTCGATGTAGTGGCGAAATTTGGCGCTGTTTTTCAACGTATCGATCGAGACGATGGTCTTGTCGTAGTAGTCGAAAGGGTTCTTGTTGGCTGGCAACTCGGCGCGGATGCGCTCGATGCCCACCGAATCGAGCCGCATCAACGGAATGGCAAAGCGGGCCCATATTTCCTGCTGAAACTGGCCCAGGATGGACTTGAGGGCCACTATCATGATGCGCTGCCCGCGCCCGCGCTTGATCATCTCGGCCAGGAAAATGCCCACCTCGATGGTCTTGCCCAGGCCCACCGCGTCGGCGATCAGCAGCCGGGGTCGGGGCAGGGCCAGGGCCTTGCGCGTAGGCAGGTACTGGTAGGCCGCGTCGTTGATCGCCGCCTGATCGGCGATTTCTATGCCGTCAGAAAAAAAGCTGGCGTTGCGCAGCACCGTCTCCAAGTAGAGGCGGGTCTGCTGCCCGTAGGGCGACTGGTCTGGCAGCAAGCGGGTCTGGTCCGGTCGAATCACCTGGATGTCGCGTTCCAGATGGGTATCAAAAATAAACTCCTGGCCTTGCACCAGTTCGCTCAAGCCCTGAGCGTGGAGAATCTGATGATCGGGCAGGTCATGGTCTTCGACTTTGGTGAGCAGGAAATCTTCGCCTCGAACAGAGATACGGGTACCGGCGGCGTGGGGCATGGGGAGGGTCGATCGGTTGGGGTTGCTTTTTGAATGAAATTACTACATGAAGCCTGATTGTCCAACCTCAAGGAACGCGGACGAGATAGATCTGTATGATTGGGCAGAGATTTTTTGTGCAGACAAGGAAGGAAAACCGAGCATAGCAGGCCAAACGAAGCTTTTTCTCCACGCGAAGTTGGGGTAAGTAAAGCTCAAAGAATAACTTCCCCCTTTTTTTCTCACGCAGAGGCGCAGAGTAAAAATTCGATTGAAAGATCGAGGTCAAAGACATGACATACTTTTTCTAGAAATTCTACACAGCCTCTTATACCCCTGACCGTTCATATAGGTGAGTTGAGAGTTGAAGGTTGAAAGTAAAGATAGCCGCTGGGGGCGGCCACTGAGTGAGCCAATATGAACAGTGGCTGACCAAAGTGCCTGATACCCTTATCCCTTATTTCCCTGATACCCCTAGCCGTTCATATAGGTGAGCGCCATGCAATTGGGGTCAGGCCCGTGGGGCTGTTATCCCATTTGCCTGCCCACCTTACAGCCTGTATCTTTGAGAGGTTAATCGACCAAGCCTTTACGCCTTTGACCCTCACCTTTACTTTCCTCGGCACGGGCACCTCGCAGGGCGTACCCGTGATATCTTGCCCCTGTGCGGTGTGCCAATCGGATGATCCGCGCGACCGCCGCCTGCGCAGCAGTGGCTTGCTGCAAGGCGGCGATACCACCGTGGTCTTCGACACCGGACCAGATTTTCGCCAGCAGATGCTGCGCGAGCAGGTCGATGATCTCAGCGCGGTGGTCTTCACCCATCAACACAAGGACCACACCGCCGGCCTGGACGACGTGCGCGCCTACAACTTCTTGCAAGGCAAGGATATGCCCGTCTACCTCACCGAGGCGGTCGAAGTACACCTGCGCAAGGAGTACTACTACATCTTCGAGCAGTCCGATTATCCTGGCATTCCCAAGCTACAACTGCACCGCATAGCCCCGGCCCAGCCGCTAAGGATCGGCGACCTCACCCTCACCCCTATCCCGCTGTGGCACGGCAAGATGCCCGTGCTGGGCTATCGCTGCGGCGACTTTGCCTACCTCACCGACGTCAACCAGATTCCCCCTGCGTCGATGGCGTTGCTGGCAGGAGTGAAAGTCCTGGCCCTAGATGCCCTGCGGCGCGAGCCGCATCATTCGCATTTTACCCTGAGAGAGGCCGTCGCCGTCGCCCGGCAAATCGGGGCCGAGCAAACTTGGCTGCTGCACATCAGCCACCTGATGGGTACCCACGCCGAGACCGAGGCGGAACTGCCCCCCGATATTCGGCTAGCGTATGATGGGCTGCGGATTCACCACAACATTCCCACGCCTACCTGAAGGCGCAGGCCCATGAAGCGGCGCAAGCGGTTGGTGCTGAGTTCGTGTAAGTAGGGGCTTATGGCCAGGGTTTCGCGGCGGATCAGGTCAAAGGGCCAATCGGCCCGCAAGCAGAGGTCGATGAGCCATCGGCGGCTTAGCATCCAGTGGGTACCCAAGGCTACGCCGATGCCAAGATCAAAAAAATCACCCAAGCTCTGGCGGCCATTGGGCAGCAGTTGTCGCTGCTGGTCTAGGGGGCGATGATGCAAGCCAAAGAGGGAAACCTCTTGGTAGGGCCCGACGGGGGCAAGGTTGCCACGCTGCAAAAAATTGTAGAGCCGCCAGCCCACGCGTAGTTGCTGCCCTTGCAGCTTCAACTGGCCGCTACGGCCTTGCCAGGTATAGTCTGTGAGCGGAGCAAAGGCGGAAGCTTGTATCTGTAGGCCAAAGCGGCGACTCAGAACCCTCTCCAGGGCCACCCCGGGGGTGGTCAACAATCGCAGTGGGGCGCGTCCCGCCCCAAATTGATTGAGGTTAGGGCTGAGGCCCAGCTCTACGGTCAAGGTCATGCGTCGGCCTAGGTAGCCGGGTACCTGCGCGCAGAGCGATTGGCACAAGGCTAGGCAAAGGAAAAAGGCGCCAGCCTGCCGCATCATTTGCCAGCCCCGAAGCCACCGCCCCTGACGCCTCGCATCAGGTAGTAGCTGCGAAAGGTGGTGCGCAGACAGTTGCCGCTGGGATTGCGGTAGTAGTCGGGACAGCGCTGCTGGATCTGACTCATGGTACTGCGGTTGGTCAAACCACCGATGCCCCAGCCCACCACGGAGCCAGCGTAGGCTGTGAGGCCGAGACCGCCAAACATCAAAACCACCAAAAGCTTGGATAATGAGCTCATGAAAGTGAGTCAAAGTTTGAGATTCGTAGTAAAATTAGCCGCTTGGGGGCAGCCACTGAGTGAGCCAACATGAGAATGCGCCGACCAGAGTGCCTGATACCCTGATACCTTATTTCCCCTACATCCCTAGCCGTTTATACCGGTGAGCAGCTACCTGCGCCCTCGTCGTCGACTGCCGATGATCATGACCACCAGCGAGGCCAGTGCCGCTAAGAAGAAGTACCGGGTGAGCATCACCCCACTATTGAGCTGAATCGACAGACTGCCCTGGATCAAGGCAGGGTTGTCTGCGTTGCCGAAGAGTTGCAGGTAGTAGGTGCCGCCTTTTTCCAAGCGAAAACGCTTCGAGACCTCGTAGTTGGTCTCGGTCCAGCGTCCCTCGTCGTCATACCCTGTGTAGTAAAAGAGCGTCTGATCGATGGTATTGATCGCGGCTCGGGACGAGTCGAGCACGTAAGCAAAAACGTAGATCTCGCTGTTTTCGTTCATGCTTATGGCGCGCAGGGTGAGGCGGTATAGCCCCTCTTCCGGCACCTCGATGGGTTTGGAAAAAACGCCCTTCTGATCGAGCAGGCTGGGCAGCGAGACCCGCTGGCTGGTGACCACATTTTGGGTCATGTCGGAGCAGGCAAAAAAGGACAGCACGAAGAAGATCACCATGGCGATGCGAGCGACCTTGTACACAAAGTCCCAAAATTCTTCGCGCGCTTTGAGCTTATCCAGCTCTTCGTTCTCGCTAAAGGCCTCTATCAAGCGGCGGCGCGAGATCGGCTTTTCCTGAAAGAACTCGATCTCTTTGATCTCATTTTCATCAGCCATGCGCCACTCCACGCTGTAGTTGATGCCCGCATGCTGGTACATGGCGAAGTGGATACGGTCGCCCTTAACGATGTGGTAGTTGGATTCGCCTTCGAAGTGGATCACCTCGGCCCCGCCATATTCCTGTACTCGCTGCTCGCGCTGATTACGAAAAAAGCTCATCTGCAGGCTGCGCGGCAGCAACTGCGGGATTTCGGGGATGATTTCATCGGAGATCCAGTAGCCTTTTTCGTCTTCGATGAGATAAAAGTAGGTGCGATCTTCATCGATCAATAGCCACTCGTCATAGATCCACACCTCGTTGGAGTAGCCTGCTTCGCCCTCTTCGCGCCAATATTCTTTGTAGCGCTGACGCCAGCGGGTGCGAGCAATCACCTGATAGGCTTTGTCTTGAATTTCGGCCATCATCCCGAGGCGAACAAACGAAAATGGCTCGTGTCGCTCAGGGCTGCCCATCGACTGCAAGATCTGATGATCTTCAGAGTTGACATCCAGCACCGAACCGCAGTATTGACAAGCAATCTCTTTGGCGCGGGGATGGATCACCTGCAAGGATGCTCCGCAACCAGAGCAATTGAACTGTTTGACGGAGGCAGTATCGACCTGGGAAGTGATTTCTGTAGCCATGCGCGAATGGAGGACAAGGATGATGAGCTCACAAGCCTTTGCAAAGTGCAAAGATCGCAGCAGAAGGTCAACCAGGGGCCATCCGAATTATTGCCAGTGCCCCTTTTCCTCATCAATGGCTGCCGAGGCGGTGGCGGCGTGGATTTTTTTCTCTCAGAAGGGCTATTTTGGCACGGGGCTCTCAAAAAAAGAGTCTGTCATTCAACAAAATGTAGGCCAATATGATTATCCACTTGAAAAATTATCTGAATTAACCTTATTTTCGCTAAACTTAATGCCGATAGACCTGAGGGCCTGATATCCCAGACAAGTTGACGTTAGGAATGGAGCCAAAAAATCATAAACCACGCCCGATTTGCCTCTGAGCAAAACAATTGTGGCCTGATCTTACGCGCAAGTAACTCCTCCGAAGGTTAGGATTATCTAAGAAAATGGGTATCACCGCGAAAGATAAACCACTATGAGTTGAACCTTGCTGAGCAAAACAGAGCATTTTTTGGCGAAACATTACATAGGGAATATGTCGAGCGGTATTAATCGTAACTTGAGCCTCAGGTAAAGGGGAAATGGGATTTAAACCAAATGCACAACACATTTCATAAACAAATCATCATCTGAAACAACCGACCAAAATCCCTACCTGAGCATACTTTACACCGTGTGATTCACCTCTTGCTGTTGTATTTCAGGATTGATATGGCTAAGCCAAACGCTATGAAACGACGCCTCAGTCAGTGGATTTGGTTACTGATATTCTTACCTACCCTGGGGTGGGCGCAGACTCGCTCTGCCAATCGCTTTCATCAGGATCATATTTCCATTTCCCGCCCTGCCGATTCGGTAGGTTTTCTCTCTTTCGAGGTCAAACCCGCTTTTCCGGGCTATTGGCTCCAGTGGCAGGTCCACGCTCAAAAGCCCATCCGTTATTTTTACATCGAGCGTAGCGACGATGAGGGGCGCTTTGCCCTCAGTGGAGGCACCATGGCCATTCCTGAGCGTCATCAGTACAACTTTGTGGACGTGCTTCCTGATTACCAAGGCGCAGAGACTTACGACTACCGGGTGGAGGTTTTGTTCGAAGACGGCAGCGAGGCCTACAGCCCCATCCTGCGGGTATACCCCCATGCTACCGAGCGGCTCAAGCTATTTCCCAATCCTGGGCACGACCACGTGTGGCTACAATCGCCTATCTCCCTCTGCGAAGACTGCATCTGGACCCTCTACGAGCGGAGCGGCAAAGCGCTCATTCACACCAGCCTTCCTCCCGAAGGTAAAACCCGCGTCGATCTCACCTCCTTCAAAACAGGCCAATACTTACTCTTGCTCACCTCCTCAGCCACTCGCCAAAGCTGGATCGGGCGCTTCATCAAAGAGTAACTCGTCCAAATCAATACATTGTTCCCCTTCCTTCACGGTACTTGGCGCTTAGTTTTCCTTATCTACGCTTCCAGATGGTCTCGCCCAGCGAGACTTTTGCATGTTAAAGCGGGAGAGCCGACGCTTCGCAAGAAAAACAACGTGTCGATCTGATTTCACGGTGATCTTTGGTGATCGGGGTGTGATCGGGGTGATCGGAGGTGATCGGAGTGATCGGAGGTGATCTTTGGTGATCTTTGGTGATCGGAGGTGATCGGGGTGATTGAAGGTGATCTTTGGTGATCGGGGTGATCAGGGTGATCGAAGGTCTACGATCACCTGGATCACTGATCACCCTATTGATCACTGTTCACTGATCACTGATCACCCTATTGATCACTGATCACTGATCACAGTCAAGCATTCTGTCCTTCGCGTTTGATGCCGTACTTATCCATCTTATTGTACAAATGGCTGCGCTGGATATCGAGTTGCTCGGCGGTTTTGGAGATGTTCCAGCCGTTGGCTTCGAGCTTGCGCTGGATGAACTCCTTCTCCATGTGGTCTTTGAACGCCTGAAACTGGTCGAAGCCATCGTAGACCGATTCTGCGGAGGAGGGCTTGCTTTCGCGGCGTTTGGGTACGGCATAGTCGAGCACGTCTTGCGCGGTGATATTGCCATTGCTGAGAATGGCGAGGCGCTCCATCACGTTGTGTAGCTCGCGCACGTTGCCATTCCATTCCAGCTTTTGCAGTTCTGCCATGGCATCGTCTTCGATCTTGAGGCCGCGCATGCTGTACTCCTCTGCGATTTCATGGATGAAAGAGTTGGCGATGATGGGAATATCCTCGCGGCGCTCGCGCAGGGGGGGCACGTGGATCAGGATCACGCTGAGGCGGTGATAAAGGTCTTCGCGGAAGTTGCCCTTGTCAATTTCTGACAAAAGGTCCTTGTTGGTGGCCGAGACGATGCGCACGTCCACGCTGATCTGCTTGTCGGAGCCGATGCGAGAGATGCGGCTCTCTTGCAGGGCGCGCAGCACCTTGGCCTGGGCCGAGAGGCTCATATCACCGATCTCGTCGAGGAAGAGGGTGCCGCCGTTGGCTTGCTCGAATTTGCCGATGCGCTGCTTGTGTGCGCCGGTGAAAGAGCCTTTTTCGTGGCCGAAAAGCTCCGATTCGATCAACTCGGAGGGGATAGCCGCACAGTTGACCTCGATCAGGGGGCCATCGGCCCGGCTCGACTTTTCGTGCAGCCAGCGGGCCACCAGTTCCTTACCGGTACCATTGCTGCCAGTGACCAGCACCCGCGCATCGGTAGGTGCCACCCGATCGATGGTTTCCTGGATCTTTTGCATGGCCGAGGACTCGCCGATCATAGGGCGCACCTTGGAGATCTTGCGCTTGAGCTTTTTGGTCTCCACCACGAGGTCTTTGCGCTCTAGGGCGTTGCGCACACAGAGCAGCAAGCGGTTGAGGTCCGGTGGCTTCTCGATGAAATCGTACGCACCCATTTTAGTGGCCTCGACGGCGGTCTCGATGTCGCCGTGGGCCGAAATCATGATGAAGGGCGTCTCGGGCTTAGCCTCGGCGGCCTTGGCGAGCACCTCCATGCCGTTGAGTTTGGGCATCTTGATGTCGCAGATCACCACGTCTACCTCCGACTTCATGAGCTTGTCTAGCCCTTCTTTGCCGTCGGCAGCTAGCAGGATCTCATGATCCTCAAATTCCAGGATGTCTTGTAGGGTCATGCGGATCCCCTCTTCATCGTCGATGATCAGGATGTTTGCCATAGATTTGGTCAGCAGTTTCGCGTCTGAAGAAGAACCCCCCAGTTGGGCAAGCCGCAACTTAAATTGGGCCCATGGAGTCGAATTCCTTCCTTGCGCACTCTCACAAACATATTGCCAAGATCAAAGGGATCGGCAAAAATGTCCAAAAAAGTTTACATTTTTCCTTTCCACAACTGACCTAAAAAGTATACATTCCTCATTTTCAGGCAGCTTCGAACTATTCACTCTATCAATACCGATGTCGCTACTTGACTCGCTCCGAGGTTGGGCCCGCCTACTGTATCAAGAACTGAACACCTTACGTGTCGCGTGGCCTCACCCGGCGACTCCCTGGCAGGCCAAAGCCCTGATCGCGCTAGCTGTGGCTTATGCGCTGAGCCCGGTCGACTTGATCCCGGATGTGATCCCGGTGTTGGGTTGGCTGGATGAATTGATCTTGCTGCCGCTGCTGATCCTCTTGATTCGGCGCGTGATGCCTGCGGCACTGTGGGAAGAGTGCCGTAGCACGGCGGCTCGATCAAGCCTGACCGCCCAACCAAACTGGTGGATGGGCGGCCTGATCATCGCGCTTTGGGTCGCAGCCTTGGGCTGGGGTGTACAGGCGATAGGTTAGTAGCTAAAGGAATCATAGCCAAGCGACTTCGGCTTAGTTCCCGTCCTGCAACACGTAGCCCTTGGGGACTTCCGTGCTGAAGAGGGCGGGGTCCATCTTGTCGGTTTCTACCGCAGAGGCCACCATGCGCATCTTGATACCTTGCTGATCGACCAGCATTTCGAGGGGAAAGCCGTTCACCCCTTTGTAAATGTACTGATTGGCCGTGTTGGCGACCTTGATCTCGGGGGTGTACCACATTTCTATCTCTTCGCTCTGACCCTTAGGCGAAACGAAGATCTGAAAGCACTCATAGCCTGCGATTTTCTTGCGCTTACCCGTTTCGCGCACTTCTACTTCCTGATCTTTGGCCGCCTGCATGCGTTCATCTTCTTCAAGGTTGGTTATTTGAGCGCTTTTGTTGCCCATGGCATCGGTGAGAATGAGCGTCTTTCCTGATACCTGATCAGTGATCGATCGCATCCGAATCATGCCCATGTCCATCTCGACGCGAGCCTTTTGGCCCTGAAAAGCCATCACCATAGACATATCCTTTAACATCGCCATGGTCATGGGATCTGCTTCCTCCATTTCGTCTTCTTCGAACTCGACCTCGTAGGTAACCCGGCAGTGGTCGATCTGAGCCAGCGCGGGCTGCATCAGGCAGACGAGTAGGAGGGCAATCGTTACTTGGAGAATTTTCATGTCAAAAAAGTAAGGGTTAAATCACCAAAGAAGGACCGAAGCGCAGGCGTAAGGCGCTCGCTTGCGATCGATAGGCTAAGATAGCTAGAAATCTTGAGATGAGGAATGAAAGAGGGGGGTAGGTCTATTTTCCTGTCAAGTAACTCCCGTCGTCTCACGCGGCGCTTAGGGATGCGGTTGGTGGGTACGCAGAGGGAGCCGCCTCTGCTGCTGGCGGGACCGGAATCCCAAAGAATAGGGCTGTACGACGTACGGAAACGTCGGACAGCCAGTTTTGCTGGTCTAAAAAGGGTAGAAAACCTCTCCGGCCAAACTGAATAGCCTCCCGCACATCATTCGTGCAACTGAGCTTCTCCCCGATCACATGGGTTCTGTCATGGCCATCTGAGCGGTGGCCGGGGCGAGCACTTCGATGCCATCGAGCTTGCGCATTAGCATCTGCTTGTGGCGCTCAAACTGCGCGTGGTTTTGCGACAGGATGGGCTGGCCAACCGGGATGCGCACTGCGCGCGGATCGACCACGTCGCCGCTTTCGCGAAACCGAAAGCGAAGCATAGCCTGACGGCGGTCGTAGCGACGCCCCACCGCCCCTATCACCTCACCTTGAGCTACGATGTCGCCCTCCGTGAGGCTATCGGTCAGCTCGCGCATAAATTCGTAGTGAGTGGTGTATACCCCGTTGTGGCGAATGGACAAGTAATGACCGCGCTGATAATTGCTGCCCAGGTCGATCACCACGCCCTCGCCCACGCTCAGCACCGGGGTGCCTTCGGGCACGAAGTAGTCCATGCCACGTCGAGGGTGAAACTGCGGCTCGCGCAGCGAAAGCCCCTGAAGGGTGCTGAGGTCCAAAGGTGATTGCAAAAAGGTGCGCTTGAGGCTGCGGCCTACCCGGTCGTAGTAGGCCCCGCTGCTGTCCTGCGCAAAGTAAAAGGCATAATAATCGACGCCACGCTGCCGCACTTGCGCCGCGACGATGCGACGGATACCGATGGGAATTTCATCCACCAATTCCTCTTCATACACGATCTTGAAAAAGTCGCCCTGATCCAGTTGCAAGAAGTCTACCGTGTGGGCAAAGACGCCTTCCATCATCTGCACCAGCCGCAGGTCGAGGTTGGCGGCTTCGATGCTCTGGTAGAGCGAGCCCGTCACCATGCCGCCCACTTCGCGCTCTCGGGTGCGCACTTTCTTTTGCCCTTCGTAGATATCCACGCCATGGCGCAGGTCAAAAACCACGAAGGCCGCATCCGTTTTTTCGTAGATAAAGTACTCTACCTGCTGCGTCTGCCGATCTTTGATCAGGGTGTAGGGACGCCCGGCCCGCATGCGTCGCACGTCGAAGACCCCTTTAGACTGATGCTCTGCCTTATCGATCAGAGCCGGAGCCACCCCATGTGCCTTGAGCACATCGGTCATGAACTGATTGTCTTGCAGATGAGATTGGATCACCTCCCGGGCCTGCACGTCGATGCCGTATTGGGCCTGAGACATGCGTCGCAGGCTAGGAGGGGGCAATTGCGCCCGGTCGGAAGACTCAGAAGACCTTTCCTGGCAGCCTACCAAACTTAGCAGCAGCGTAGCGAGTGTAGCGACAAAGAGTGACCTCACGTGGGATTGTATTTGGCATGTGAACGACTGAAACCTGTACCATGTGGTCGGGGCCAAGCCAAGAGGGAAGTATCTGTGTCGTCTCGATAGATATCCGGTGAATCCCATCGGCCCGAAAACCAAGGGGATGCAGCAAAAACGGGAGCAAACAGAGACAGATGATTCCGATCTGAGCACACTGACATCACAGTACAAATTGTGCCTTCGAAAGAAGCAGAATCTTGAGCAAAGAAAAAAGCCAATTTGTGCGGAAGTCCATAAAAATCAGACGATAAACTAATCTCCAAAATGCTTCTGGGTAACAAATGGTTCTGAAGTAAAAATATTGGATCGACAGTGCGCTTGGTAGTCAGGGGTAGCTTATTCGATAGCGTAAGGTGAACAGGTGCGGGTTCACCACACTATTTTCATTTGTAGCCAGATAGCCCCACTTTGCAGGTAAATATATGCCATCTATGCCACTAGACCTCGGCTACGTACGCAGCCATTTTCCTGCCCTCCAGGGCGACTGGATTTTCATGGACAATGCTGGCGGCTCGCAAACCCTGCAAATGGTTGCGGAGCGGATCAGTGATTATTTGCTGCACAGCAACGTGCAGCACGGGGCGAGCTATGCCGTTTCGCAGCAGGCGGCACGTCGGGTGCAAATGGCCACCGAGGCGATGGCTACCCTGGTCAACGCCCGCCATCCCAGCGAAATCGTGATGGGCCCTTCGGCCACGGCGCAATTTCGCATCTTGGCCCTCAGCCTGGCTCGGGGCTGGCAGCCGGGCGACGAGGTCATCGTCACCAACACCGACCACGAGGCCAACCTCAGCCCCTGGACGGACTTGCAAGCCCAGGGCATAGCGGTCAAAGTGTGGCGCT
>CAYVAP010000004.1:22398-28603 GCA_964449365.1 uncultured Bacteroidia bacterium | reverse complement strand
TGAGATAGTGAGACTTTGAGACGTACAGTCTCTCACTCCCAATCTCTCGACCTCTCAATCTCTCAAAATCTCGACCTCTCAATCTCTCGACCTCCTATTCTCAAGCGAAGAAGGCCAACTTATTTTTGGAGCGTTACTTAGACCTTCTGCCAATCGGAGAAGCGAGGAGCTGTGTGTGGATATGAGTTAACCCTATGCTTACATGAGCCAACGTTTGTTTTCTCCCCTCTCGCTGGTTTGCGCGCTGACGTTCCTCGGGTCGATGATTTGCTGGTCTCCCCAAGGAATCGCACAAGTTTCTGCCACTTCGTATTGGTGGCAGGTCTCTCCATCGCTTCGCGCTTCGGATTTACCGGGTGAGCGCTACCTTCACCCCCAGACGTATACCTCCCTGCAAGTCGATCTTGCGGCCTTGAACCAGGCGGTGGCAGGCCGCACCCTTACCCTGCCCTGGCCCGATGGGGGACAGCGGCAATTTTTTGTGGAAGAAGCCCCGGTCATGGCCCCGGCATTGGCGGCACGCTTCCCAGAGATCAAAACCCTGCGGGGGCATGCGGTCGATGATCCGCGTACCACCCTGCGCCTCGACGTGTCTCCCAAAGTGATGCACGCCATGATTTACTCCTCAGAGGGGGTCTTTTTCATCGACCCACTTACGCACACTCCCCAGCAGATGCAGCCTTACTACCAACTGTATCGCAAGCGCGAGGTAGCCCCTGAGTCGGCTTGGAGCTGTGGAGTAGAGGACCCAACCTTCCCCCTCAGCGAGCGCAGCGGTACTACTGAGTTGACCTTTTCAGGCGAACTGCGCAGCTATCGTCTGGCGGTATCTACCACGGGTGAGTATTCCCAGTTTCATGGGGGAACTGTCAGCTCCGTGCTCAGCGCCATCGTGGCGGTGATCAACCGGGTCAATGGCGTCTACGAGCGCGAAACAGGGGTTACCTTGGAGCTCATTGCCAACAACGATCAGATTTTGTTCTTCAATGCATCTACTGATCCTTTCTCGAATTTCAGCTCTTTTGCTCTACTAGGAGAAAATCAAGGAGTGATCGACGGTATAATCGGAGGAGCCAACTATGACATCGGGCACGTATTCAGCACCGGAGGCGGCGGGGTTGCCTCGCTGGGATCAGTGTGTAGTGCCAATAGCAAGGCCCGCGGCGTAACGGGTCTGCCTGCCCCCATCGGTGATCCCTTTGCTATCGACTATGTAGCCCATGAGGTGGGCCATCAGTTTGGGGCTACCCACACCTTCAATGGCGCGACGGGATCTTGTGCCGGAGGCAACCGGAGCGCCTCCACCGCCTACGAGCCAGGCAGTGGATCGACCATCATGGCCTACGCTGGCATCTGTGGTAGTCACAACATCCAAAACTTTAGCCATGACTACTTTCACGCGGCCAGCATCGAGCAGATCTTCAATTTCACCCGCAATCAAGGGGGAGCGACTTGCGCTGCGCTGACTACCGTGAGCAATCAGCCACCCGTGGCTACCGCTACCTACGACAACCTGGTACTACCCCTCGGTACGCCCTTTCGCCTGGCAGGATCTGCGATCGATCCCGATGGCGATGTGCTGACCTACTGCTGGGAACAGTGGGACCTTGGCCCCGCCAGTGCGCCGAGCAATCCTGCCGATGATGCCCCCATCATCCGCTCGCGTTTGCCCCTGGACTCAGGGGTGCGCTATGTGCCTACCCTCAGCCGCATGGCTTCCAACACCTTTGCGCCAGGAGAAATCCTGCCGAGCTACAGCCGCAATCTCAACTTCCGCCTCACGGTGCGCGACAACGTGGCCGCAGGGGCAGGCGTGGAGATGATCGAGGTGTCGCATCGCGTGACCGATCAAGCGGGGCCCTTTTTGGTCACCAGCCCCAACACGGGCGTTTTCTGGACGGCTGGAGCGTTCGAAACCATAACCTGGGCTGTGGCCAATACCGATCAGTCTCCCGTCAACTGCCAGTATGTCGATATCCGGCTTTCGACGGACGGAGGGGATAGCTACCCCATAGTCTTGGCCGACAGCGTACCCAATGACGGGACGCATATCGTGCAGGTGCCCAACCAGATTGGTGGTCAAAATCGGATCATGGTCATGGCGGCTGATCACTTCTTCCTGGATGTCTCTAATGCCAACTTCACCATCCAAGAGGCCGCTTCTCCGACGTTTGACATGCTGGCACTGGACGAAAGGGCTTCCATTTGTACCGGAGGCAGTACCGAATATGTCTTTCTTACCTCTGGGCTGGGAGGCTTTAGCGGCAACCTGAGCGTGGCCACCAGTGGCGCGCTTCCATCTACCCTGACCTTGAGCACGGATCCCACTCCTGCGGCGGTAGGAGACACCTTGCGGGTGCAGTTTCAGGCTGATACCACCCCGGTTGGCCCGGCGGTGTTCAATTTTTCCATCCAGGCCACCGATGGTACTGATGTGCTGACTTTCCCTGTGTCGCTGGTCTATAGCCCCAAGGCCCCCAATCCTCCGCAGCCTTTGGCACCTGCCAATGGCTTGGCGGGCAGCTCACGCCGCCCCACCTTCAGTTGGTTTACTGTGCCGCAGGCGGAGGCCTATCAACTGGCGCTCAGCACGTCCCCTGAGATGAGCAACCCCCTCTTGCTGTCAGGGCTCAGCGATACCACCCTCACCCTCCCAACCTTTCTGGATGCCGATGAAACCTACTACTGGCAGCTTTGGGCTGAGAATGTCTGCGGATTGGGGGAGCCTAGTGAGTTGCAGGTATTGCGTACCGGCAGTTGCGAAATTGGCAGCAATCAAGATGGACCCGTGGCGATCCCTGCCTTTGGGAACCCCGCTCAGGGCGTCTCTAGCCTCAGCCTGCCGGTTTCTGGCTTGATCAGCGACGTCAACGTCTGGGACATCGAGGGCTCGCACCCTGCGATGAATGAGCTGGAGCTTTTGCTGCGACAGGCCGGGCAGGCAGGCACCGAAGTGTCCCTCTATCAGCCCATCTGCGGAGCCAATGACCCGGGCTTCCGGCTGAGCTTTGATGATGCAGCGGTGCGCAGCGTATCTTGTCCGCCCTTCTCGGCAGATGCCCTGCAACCCGTGGAAGCGTTGGCCTATTTTAGCAACTCCTCCGTTCAGGGGCCCAATTGGGAGCTGGTAGCCCGTGATAATAGCTTCGACGTGGGCGGTAGCCTCGACTCCTGGACCCTGGAGGTGTGTCGCCCGGTATATCCCGCCCCTCAAGTATTGGTCAACCAGCCGCTTGAGATTGCCAATGGCGCACAGCGCACCATTTCCAATGCATACTTGTCCAGCCAGGCGATCGGCACCTCGGCGACAGAGCTGGTCTATACCCTTTCGCGCTTGACCGAAAATGGAGAGCTGCTCCTCGGCGGGCAGGTGCTGGGCCTGGGCAATACCTTTACCCAAGATCAAATCGATCAGGGCCAGCTCAGCTATCAGCACGATAGCTCCCTAACCCTGAGCGATGACTTTGGCTTCGAACTGGAAGGCAACAACAACAGTTGGTTGGGAGCCCAGACCTTCACTATCGACGTGTGGGCTCTGAGCATCGAAGAATCTTCGCGGCAACGGTGGTCGGTGATGCCCAATCCGGCGCGCGATCAGGTTCAGATCCGGCTAGAACAAGCCGCCTCAGCCGCGCCGCTGTCGTTGCGATTGTATAGCCCCCAAGGCAAACTGCTGCGGGAGCAGCAAATCCAAGCCCGTGCGGGCGAGGCACAGTGGACCCTCTCGCTCAAAGCGCTGCCTCCTGGCGTGTATCTACTTTCGCTGGAAAGCAGCGGTCAGCGCGCCACCGAGCGGATCGTGGTCCTGCGCTAAGATATTGATCTATGAAAATCAGTAGCGCGTTCTCTCCCGCGGAGTACGCCCTGTGCCTCCATTGGTGTTTTGACTGACCATTTTACTTGTAATCTCACATGATCGATCGAATTTTCTCTCTGATCAGGTACGCGTGGTGCCTGGGGCTCCTCGGCCTGTTTTCGACCCTCGCTTGGTCGCAAACGATGGCTGACTGGTGGCAACCCTCCCCTAGCCGCCCTGCCACCGACGAACTCATCGTACAGGCTGATCTCGCTCAGCTAGAAAGGCTGCTGGCTACTGCCCCCATGGAAACGGACATCGCCGCCTCTGCGCTTTGGCTGAGTTTACCCAGCCCCGATGGGGCAGCCTTACCAACGCGGGTGGTTTCGGCTCCCTTGATGGCCCCGAGTCTAGCCGCCCGCTTTGGCATTCGGAGTTTTAGTGGCCAAAGCGCAGCCGGATACGTACGCATGAGCCTGACTCCGGAGGGCCTCTATGCCGTAGTGTTTGGCGAAACCGGCACCACTGTGATCGAACCTGTCGACGACGGGATGGCTGGCCTGCATCGGGTGCGTCGCGGGCAAGATGAGGCCCAGGCTGAAGATGCCCTGGCCCTTTGTGGGGTCGATCCGAAGGAGAGGCCCGCGGCAGGAAGCACGGCCCAGCGTACCATCAGCGGAGAGCTATATGAGTATCGCCTCGCTCTGGCAACTTCCGCCGAGTATACCGCCTTTCACGGAGGCAGTGTGGCGAGTGTGATGAGTGCGCTGGCTCAAGCGCTCACGTACATCAATGGCGTCTTGGAGCGAGACGTAGCCATTCGCCTGACCATGATCGCCAACAATGATCAGCTCATTTTTTTCGATCCCGACACTGACCCCTACACCTACAACGCGCTGGGTACCAATCTGGGAGAAAATCAGCAAGCCCTGGATGACATCTTGGGGTCTGCGGCGTATGACATCGGCCATGTCTTTACCCAAGTGACACCCCCTCCCGGCGGATCCTACACGGCAGGGGTGGCTATTCCCGCCTCCGTTTGTAACAACAACGTCAAGGCACGAGGTGCCTCTTCGCAGCCTAGCCCCGTGGGAGAAAGCTTTTATCAAATCGCGCTGCACGAGATCGGGCACCAATTTTCGGCAGGCCACACCTGGAACGCCAACGCGGGTAGCTGCACCGGGGGCCAATACAGCCCCAATACGGCTTGGGAGCCTGGTAGCGGAAGCACCATCATGAGCTACGTAGGCGTTTGTGGGTCGCACAACATTACCAGTGTGCGCGAAGGCTACTTCCACGGCGGCACCATCGAGCAGATGTTTACTTTTTCGCGCAGCGGAGGCAGTTGTGCCAATCAGGTCTCTATTGGCAACCAATCTCCTCAAATCGAGATGCCTGCCAGTGGAAAGGTGTTGCCCTATCTCACGCCTTTTGCTCTGAAGGGCCGTGCCACCGATCCCGATGGCGACACCCTGACCTATTGCTGGGAGCAGCTAGACCTGGGCCCGGCAGGCGATCCTCGCAATCCGGTGAACAACGCGCCCTTGTTTCGCTCCTGGCGCCCGACGGCTTCAGACACTCGCTACTTCCCGCGCTTGTTTGACTTGCGCGACAATGGCGCTCGCCTAGGCGAATACATGCCCGACTACAACCGCAACCTCAGCTTCCGGCTCACGGTACGCGACCTGCATCCCGGGGCAGGCGCGGTAGAATGGGATGAAGTTTCGATGTCCGTTACGGATCAGGCCGGTCCCTTTATCGTGACTCAACCTAGTGCCAATGGGGTTACCTGGACGGTAGGCAGCGTACAAAGCGTACGCTGGGACGTGGCCAAGACCAACCTACCTCCCATCGATGCGGCCCGGGTGGATGTGCTGCTTTCTACTGACGGAGGGCTGAGCTTTCCTCACTTGCTGCTCAGCGGTACCCCCAACGATGGCGAGACCGAGCTCGTGGTGCCTGACCTGCCTGGCAGCGCATGCCGCGTGATGGTGCGTGCCTCCGACCACTTTTTCTTCAACATTTCAGATGAAAACTTTGTCATCGAGCCCGCCACTAGTCCAGACTTCACCCTCTACAGCCCCGATCCGGTGGGCCGTCTGTGTGCCGGGGCCAGCGTGAGGGTGCCCGTCGTGGTGCAGCCCCAAGGCGGCTTCAGCGGGATGGTAACGCTGGCGCTGAGCAGCCTGCCCACGGGCGTAAGCTCCCTGCTCGATCCCGCTTTGGTGGCTCCGGGTGATACAGCGTTTATCGAATTGAGGGCGGCGGCTGACGCGCCCGGTGGGGTGGCTACTTTTCAGGTGCTGGGTACTGCGGCAGGCGGATTTTTTGCCTTCCGCAACTTGGCGGTGGAGGTAGCGGCGGCAGAAGCCCCGGGCCCTGCTCTGCTGACTCCTGCCCTTGGCGAGC
>CAYVAP010000004.1:19440-22388 GCA_964449365.1 uncultured Bacteroidia bacterium | reverse complement strand
GAGCGCGGTACCTCTCGCAAGCCTTTGCTGCGCTGGGGGGCGGTTCCCGGCGCAGAGACCTACCGACTGGAGGTCGCGGCAAGTCCATCTTTTGCCAACCAAGTGTTGAGCGCCGATGGTTTGCCAGGCACCCAGTATCAGCTCGTG
The DNA here is from genome assembly GCA_964449365.1 of uncultured Bacteroidia bacterium. Lineage (GTDB taxonomy): Bacteria > Bacteroidota > Bacteroidia > J057 > J057 > CAYVAP01. Next base: position 22,241 of record CAYVAP010000004.1, on the reverse strand, counting down.
GCCCAGTTGGCAGAGTCCAGGGCCTACTACTGGCGCGTGACGGCGGTCGACGCCTGCGGAGCTACCCTGCGCTCGCAGGTAGGCGCCTTTCAGACGGGCGCTTGCCAGCGGGCTTTGCCAAGTGATCTGCCGCAAGATCTCCCGGCCCTCAATGCGCCCCATACCTTGACCTCCTCGGTGGTGGTAGGGCTCAATGCGACGATAGAGGATGTGAACGTGCTCAACTTGCAAGGGCAACATAGCTCGGTAAGCGATTTGCGGGCGCTGCTGCGCAGTCCGGCGGGTACCGAGGTCAGATTGATCGATCGCATTTGCAGCAGTGCCGATCAAAATTTCCGCCTGGGCCTAGATGACGAGGCCGATCTGGCCGATGCGCCTTGTGCGCCGACTAGTGGCGCGCAGGTGCAGCCCGATGAGGATCTATCGGCTTTTGATGGGGAGAATGCGCTGGGGAGCTGGCAACTGGTGCTGAGCGATCTGGCCGAATTTGACGGGGGCACCTGGTATAACTGGGAGCTGGAAGTATGCGCCGCCCTGAATCAGGCACCACAGCTGGTGACCAATGAGCCCTTGACGCTGCCGGCAGGCTTTGCGGGGTACATTGATTCGTCTTTTTTGAAAATGGTCGACCCCAACTTTGACGCATCCAATCTGTATTTTACGCTGGTGGAAGGGCCCTTTGATGGAAAACTACAGCAGGGGCCGGTGCTGTTATCTCCCGGCTCGCTGTTCGTACAGGAAAAGGTAGACCAGGGTCAGCTCATTTACTTGTCCGATGGAGGCTCTTCGGCGGTAGATTCCTTTATTTTTACGATCGAAAATCCCAATCAAGGCTGGGCTGGGCTATATACGTTTCGCCTGAATATCGATGGGGTAACGCAGGGGTCGCAGGTAAGGCCCGAGGAAGGGTTGTCGATCTTTCCGGTGCCTGCCCACAACTACCTCATGCTGCGCTGGTCGGCGCCGCTAGCGTCGGCAGCCGAGCTGACCTTAGTGGATTTGCAGGGGCGCCAGCTCAAGCAGACCACGGCCCTGCCTGGGACAGCGCAGCATCGATGGCGCGTCGAGACCCTACCTGCCGGGCTGTACCTGCTACGGGTAAAACAGGATGGCAAATCGACGAGCTACAAGGTATCTTTGAAAGACTGACCCTGAGGGTAAGGGGGCCTAATGTGCCCGCTGCCTTTTTCATACTGACAAAACCAAAACCGATAGAAACATGAAGAACTTTTTCCACCTTCTGCTAGGAAGCATGCTCATTTGGCTACCAGTGGGGGGGATCTCTCAGCCGGGAGCCGAATGGTGGCAGCCATCATCGGCCCGGGGTATCGACCCTGCGCAGTGGGTACAGCCCACCCGGCAGCAAGCAATCTATCAACTCAATTTGCCTGCCCTGTCGAATTGGTTGGGGCAAGCGCCTGAAGAATTCGACCCCCGAGGCCAGGCGCTCACCATCACGCTGCCCAATCCTGAGGGGGCGCTGCAACAATTTCAGGTCATGCGCACCCACGTGCTGGCCCCCGATTTGGGCGCGCGCTTTCCCTCTATCATGACCTGGGTGGGACAAGGAGTAGACGATCCGCAGGCGACCATTCGCTGCGACGTAACCGAGCAAGGCTTTCACGCCATCATTCTAGGATCCGAAGGCATCCAATTCATCGAGCCGCTAACCTTGCAGACCACAGCGCACTATCAAGTGTATCGCTACCGCGAGGTGATCCGCCAAGAGAGCTTGGGCTGTGGCGTCGATGAGCACTTACTAGAACAAGCCGAGGGCTTGCTGCCAGCCTGGGATACGGATTCTGACTCAGACCCTGATCACTCGCAGCGTCAAGATGAGCCCGAAGACTTCGAAAGTGGCGATCAGTTGTACACTTACAACCTGGCGGTGTCCTGCGACTTTCGTTATTGCAACTCCGTAACGGCTGGAAATCCGACCGTGAGTGGGGCGCTTTCTGCCTTGACCACCACCATCAACCAAGTCAACGCCATCTACGAGCGAGATCTGACCATCCGTTTCCAGCTCAACAGCAACAACGATCAACTGCTGTTTACCAACCAAGCCACGGATCCTTTTGCGATTTCTGGCTCTACGGGTGCCCCCGATCAGATGATTACGGAAAACCCGCAGGTGATCGACAGCCGTATCGGCATCGGGAGCTATGACATCGGTCATACTTTCACCTCGATCAACTCCAGCACCGCAGATGCGGCTGGCGTGGGCTACTTCTTCTCGGTTTGTGCGACGGGTAGTGGACAGAGCCTGGGCAATCCTCATAAAGCCAACGGCGCTTCAGCCGGACAGACGCTGCCAGCCGGGGCACAGTTCTTAGAGACCGTCACCCACGAGTTTGGGCATCAGTTCAATGGGCGCCACAGCTTTAATACCAATGACCCGCAGTGCAATGGGCCGCGCGACCCAACCCGTCCCTTTGAGCCCGCCAGCGGCAGCACCATTATGTCATACGCGGGGTTGTGTGGGCTCAACCTGCAGCAAAGCTCTGACTTGTACTTCAACGCAGGCTCATACGAGACCATGCACAACTTTAGCCGCACAGGTACTCCCTGTGTGGGGCTCTCCAATACCGGCAACACCGCACCGGTAATTGATCCTGGGTTCACTGGCACCGCCATTCCCAGGGAGACGCCCTTTGAGTTGATCGCCGTCGCGACCGACGCCGAGGATATGAACCTGACTTACTGCTGGGAGCAGGCCGACATTGGTCCGGCTGGCAACCCTGACAATCCCGTGGGCAACGCGCCGATTTTCCGCTCCTTTCCTCCTTCGACTAGCCCCATAC
>CAYVAP010000004.1:16481-19430 GCA_964449365.1 uncultured Bacteroidia bacterium | reverse complement strand
GGCTCAACAGCATCCTGAACGGAACCTCCCTATTTGGCGAGACCTATCCCACCTAAGCGCGCGACCTCACCTTCCACGTTACGGTGCGCGACAACCATCCTGGAGCAGGGGGGGTGAGCTATGAGGAGGTACAATTTGACGTATCGAACACGGCGGGGCCGTTCCTGGTGGATTTTCCTAACGGAGCCGAGACGCTGACTGCCGGCGGCGTAACTGAAATTATCTGGGACCCCGCCAATACCGACGCCAACCCTGTGAATTGTGCGACGGTCGATATCTACCTCTCCACCGATGGAGGCTTCAACTACCCCACTTTGCTGGCCAGCCAGGTGCCCAACGACGGTAGCGAGCGAGTATTCATGCCAGATCTACCAGGCAACAACAACCGGATCAAAATCAAGGCCAGCGAAAACATCTTTTTCGACCTGTCGGATGACAACTTCACCATCGAGGCGGGGGCGTTTCCAGATCTAGCCCTGCTGCTCGAGCGGGAGGAAATCGTGATTTGCCCTAGTGCGGTGGCTACTTTTGAGCTGTATAGCAGCGGGATAGGAGGCTTTGCTGGTGCCTTCAACCTTCAAGCTTCAGGTCTACCATCAGGGATCAGTCTGAGCAGTATTCCCGCTCAGCCTGAGGCGGGCGATACTGTCCTGGTTACGCTGACCGCTGACGATACGATTTCGCAAGGGTTGCTCTCATTTGTCCTCTTTGCCAGTGCACCTGGGGTATCTGAGTCTTTGATCCTGAACTTACGAATCGACGAAGGCTTGCCTGCGGCGCCCAATATTGCAGCGCCCCTCAATGGAGCCTTCGATCAGGCGAGTCGCCCCAACCTAGCCTGGCAAAATATCCCCAACGCTACGGGCTATCGCTTCGAGCTTTCTGATGATCCGAGCTTCTCCACGCTGCTGGAATCTTCTGATCAAATTGGTACCAACTATCAGGTGGTCGACCCTCTCGATGCGCAAGGGGTGTACTTCTGGCGAGTGGCTGCCATCAGCGATTGTGGTCAGGGGGCCTTCTCACGCCTAGGAGCCATTCAGGTGGGCAACTGCGAGAGCTTTTTGCCGACCGATCTGCCGCAGACGATTCCTCCCTTTGGCTCGCCGGCGGTGGTTTCTTCTTCCGTTTCGGTTACCAATCCCAATACCATATCGAGCCTGGCGGTGCGCAACCTACAGGGCACACACGACAACGTCAACGAGTTGACCTTTACGCTGCGGAAGTCCGGCGGGGGAAGCGCAACCCTCATTTCGCGCCCGTGTGCGCTAGGGGCGGAAAATTTCAATTTAAGCTTTGCAGACTTGCCTCAGGCAGTGTTTCCGCCTTGTCCCCCCACCGACGGCGGGACCTATCAGCCGTCGGAGCCATTGAGCGTATTTGCCGGTGGTCCGGCCTCGGGTAACTACTCCCTGCGCATCATCGATAGTGTCAACTTTGGCGATGGACAGCTTGACAACTGGGAGCTGGAAATGTGCTTCGAAGGGGGCGACCCCCTCACCGTGGGGGTCAATGACACGCTTTACCTGCTGCGTGGCGAAGAAAAAACCATCGACAATGCCTTGCTGCAGGTGAACTCCAACAGTAGTGCAGCCTCGGCAGTGACCTACACGCTCAGCAGCCTGCCCGCCTACGGTAGTCTCAAGCGCGATGGCATAGAGCTTGGCTTGGGAGAGGTGTTTACCCAAGCGGATATCGACAATGGGCTGATCAGCTACGCACAAGATGGCAGTCAGCAAGCCTTTGATGCCTTCACCTATTCTACCCTCGATCAGAACAACGGATGGTCAGGCTTGCAGCGCTTCAATATCCGGGTGACCGATGTGGTGAGCATCGCTCAGGCTAGCGTCGAGCCCCTGCGCATTTTCCCCAACCCCACCGATGGCAAGCTGACCGTCGCTTTGCCTGATGGGCTGCGGGAAGCGCACGTAAGCCTTTTCAACCAGCAAGGCGAGCAACTGCAGCAGCGTCAGGTACGCGGAGAGCAGGCGCTGTCTCTCTCTTTGGGCCAATATCCTGCTGGTCTCTACCTGCTGCGGGTACGGGCCCAAGGGCGCACCTGGGCTGAAAAAGTACAAGTGAAATAGCCTCCTTCAGCGTCATTCGCTGCGGGAAAAAAAGAGGGATCAACTTGCGGAAGTTGATCCCTCTTCAGTTTTTGACGGGTCAGGCAGTGTATTTTCGCTCAGAGATCAGTATCTTACTGACCTTATATTAGATTGGAAACAGACTACTATTCATGGCAGAAATGGAATTCGACGCCATCGTGGTGGGCTCTGGCATCAGCGGAGGCTGGGCCGCCAAGGAGCTGACCGAGAAGGGCCTCAAAGTACTTTTGCTAGAGCGTGGCCCCAACGTGGAGCACGTCAAAGACTATCACAGCGCCAACAAAGCCCCCTGGGAGTTTCCCCACCGGGGCAGTCGCACCCGAGAAATGGAAGAAAAGTACCCTGTACTGAAGCGCGACTACCCGCTCAACGAGCAAAACCTGGAGTGGTGGGCCAATGAACAAGATTGCCCCTACACCGAGATCAAGCGCTTCGATTGGTTTCGCGGCTATCAGGTCGGCGGGCGCTCGCTGCTCTGGGGGCGTCAGAGCTATCGGCTGGCTGATTTGGATTTTGAGGCCAATGCTCGCGAGGGCATCGCGGTCGATTGGCCGGTACGCTACGCCGAGCTTGCGCCCTGGTACGACTACGTCGAGCGCTTCGCTGGCATCAGTGGCAATCGGGATGGCATCCCGCATCTGCCCGACGGGGAGTTTTTGCCCCCTATGGAAATGAATTGCGTGGAAAAAGAAGTGGCGGCACGCCTCAAAAAGCGCTATGGCGAGCAGCGTCATCTGATCATTGGCCGCACTGCCAACCTGACCGCCGCCAAAGAGGGGCGCGCCCCTTGTCAGTACCGCAATCGCTGCGCCCTGGGCTGCCCCTACGGAGCCTACTTTAG
>CAYVAP010000004.1:12519-16471 GCA_964449365.1 uncultured Bacteroidia bacterium | reverse complement strand
TGCCGCCGTGAAAACGGGCAACTTGACCCTGCGCCCCCACAGCATCGTCACCCAGGTGCTCTACGATCAAGATCGCAAGCGGGCCACTGGGGTAGAAGTGCTCGACGCCGAGACCCATCAGACCTACGAGTACAAGACCAAGATCGTCTTCCTCAACGCCTCGACCATCAACACGGCCTGGATTCTGATGAATTCGGCTACCGACATTTGGCCCGGAGGATGAGGCAGCAGCAGCGGCGAGTTGGGGCACAACATCATGGACCACCACCTCAAGGTAGGAGCCGAAGGGCGCTTTGAGGGCATGGAGGATCGGTATTATTATGGTCGTCGGGCCAATGGCATCTACGTACCACGCTACCGCAACCTCCACGGCGAGCCGCGCGGTTACTTGCGAGGCTTTGGCTATCAGGGGCGGGCCAGCCGCGAAAACTGGCAGCGGGACATCGCCGAGCTGGGCCTCGGCCTAGAGCTGAAAGAAACCCTCACCGAACCAGGCCCCTGGACGATGGGGATCATGGGCTTTGGAGAGATTTTGCCCTACCACGACAATAAGATGACCCTGGACCACAGCCGCACCGACAAGTGGGGGTTGCCTGTGCCAGCCATCGACTGCCACCTGCGAGACAACGAGCAGAAGATGCGCAAAGACATGCCGCAGGATGCCATCGAAATGCTCGAAGCCGCAGGGCTCAAAGAGGTCGAGGGCTACGACACCGACAGTACCATGGGCCGCGGTATTCACGAGATGGGCACTGCGCGCATGGGGCGCGACCCCAAAACCTCGGTGCTCAACCGATGGAATCAGGTATGGGATGCGCCCAACGTGTTCGTAACTGATGGATCCTTCATGACCTCTGCGGCGTGCCAGAATCCCTCTCTCAGCTACATGGCATTCACGGCACGCGCTGCCGACTACGCGGTGCAGGAATTAACAAAGCAGAATCTTTGAAAAAAATGAACCGACGAGAAGCATTATACCGGGTGTCCCTGATGGTTGGGGGCAGCATCGTGGGGGCCAACCTGTTTTTGCAGGGCTGTGGCCCCGAAGAAACGAGCCACGAAGGAGCCGGGACAGCAGCCCCTAAGCTCTTTAGCGCCGAAGAAACCGCACTACTCGATGAGGTGGCAGAAACCATCTTGCCCGCTTCGGCTAGTTCGCCTGGTGCCAAAGCGGCGGGCGTTGGGGCCTTCATGCATGTGATCGTGGCCGACTGCTACAGCCGCGCGGAGCAACAACGCTTTCGGGAAGGCATCGCCGAGGTAGCCAAGCGCAGTCAGGAGGCTCATCAGCAGTCTTTCATGCAATTGTCGCCCGCAGCTCGCAAGGCGCTGCTCACCATCCTCGATGCGGAGGCCAAGGCTTACGATGAGACTTTGGCCGACCAAAACCAAGCACGAGCCCAAGACGCTCGCCTCGATCCGCTGCCACCGCATTACTTCACGATGATGAAGCAGCTCACCCTCTGGGGCTACTTCACTTCAGAGGTAGGGGCGACCCAAGCCCTGCGCTACCTGCCCGTGCCGGGCCGTTATGATGGCTGCATGCCCTACCAAAAAGGCCAGAAGGCCTGGGCTTTATCCTAATCGCTTCTACTCAAAGTTGATGTTGATGGCCAGCACTTGGCTGTGTAGGCTGGAGATGGCCTGGGCGTGCGAGGTAAACTCTGGCTGGTAGATGTCGAAGAGGCCCATCTTGTACACGATTTCGGGCGACAGTTTGAGGCGGTCGCCGTAGAGGTTGATGCCAAAGCCAAAGACCAAGGAGAAGTCTTGCTTGTTGATCTTGAGTAGGCGAGGATCGTCGCGCACCCGCTTGTCGCTGGAGAGGTTGGCGCCCCACTGCCCCCCCGCGAGGACGTACACGCGACTGGATTTGTAGTACCCCGTTTTGATCTGCGCCATGAGGGGCACGTTGAGGTAGGCGGCCTCGATCTTGCGCAGCTCGACGTTGCCGTCGGTAAAGCGGTAGTTGAAGTCGCGCTGCTCTAGGGAGATGGTAACCACCGAGCGGAGGCTGACTTGTTTGACCAGATTGAAATTGGCGATCATGCCCAGGTTGAGACCGGGCTTGGAGATCAACTCGATGCTTTCGAGGGTGCGCCCTCCATCGGTGATGTTGATCTGCTCCTTGAGGTTGTAAGAATTATGGGTAAAGCCCATCATGAAGCCAAGGTTGAAAGGCTTGGCGTCAAAGGGGTGGCCATTGCGATAGATCTGGGCGGATACATCGACGGGTGCGATCAGCAACAGCAAGGCGGTGAGGCAACCCGCCAGGCAACTGCGAAAAAAGATCATACGGTTACTCTTAATGAGGCACACTTGCCGTAAGCAGGGGAATAGCGATGCCTTGGGTCCAACAATGAGTAAAGAGTATGGGTCGATGCAGGTAGGGTTTAGGTGGAGCAGAAACAGCGAAGGATCCCTTGCGCAGGGTATGGGTAAGAGGGTCGGGCCGGGAGATACCCTACCACGTGCGTAGGGTCGAGCGAAAGTTTTCCCTGTGGCCAGTTATTTTTCTAACAGATACAACGCACAAATGCCTCCGGTTAGTGGCTTGTATTCGGCTTTGGTAAAGCCTACCCGATGGCAAATGTCGACGAAGGCCTGGCCTTGCGGAAATGCCTTGACCGAGGCGGGCAGGTAGGTGTAGGCGGCACGGTCGCCCGAGATGAGGCGTCCGATCAAAGGGGTAATGACCCGAAAGTGAAAGCTAAAAAGCTGCTTGAGCGGGAAGCGGGTGGGGTAGCCTGGCTCCAAGACGACCATGGCCTTGCCCGGCCGCAGGATGCGGAGTAGCTCCGACAGCCCTTGCTCTAGATCTTCGAAATTGCGCACCCCAAAGCCTACCGTGATGGCATCCACCGAGTCATCGGGCAGGTCGATGGCCTCCGAATCGCCCAAGCGAAGCTCGATCAGAGGATTGAGCCTCTTACGATTGATTTTGTCGCGGCCCACCGAGAGCATCTGCGGCGAGATGTCGATACCAATGATTGCTTTGGGCTGTAAGCGCCGCGCTTCGATGGCAAAATCTGCCGTACCCGTGGCCATGTCTACCACCCGCTCAGGTTGATAGGGCTTGAGCAGGTTGATGGCCTTGCGCCGCCATAAGATATCGATCCCCAGCGAAAGGGCATGGTTGAGCAGATCGTAGCGGGGGGCAATTTGGTCAAACATCTCTGTGACCTGTGCCTTCTTCGATGCGTCCTCGCGTCGGTAGGGGGTTACGGGTTTATCCAAAGTGGGAAATTCGTGATGCAGAATTCGTAATTCGAAAACTTGCTGCAAAATTACCGCTTTCTTTGCGAAAACCAATCTTCACGCCCTCAGTTCCACGCCGAATGCCCGCGCTATGCATATCATCTCCACGACCTTCGTCAAAAGCAGCACTACCCTCGATCAATTGCCCCCGGCTACCTATCCCGAGCAAGCCTTCGTGGGGCGCTCCAACGTGGGCAAGTCTTCGCTCATCAACATGCTGATGCAGCGCAAAAACCTGGCCCATACCTCTACCACTCCTGGCAAAACCCAGCTCATCAATCATTACCTGGTCAATGAAGCCTGGTATCTGGTAGACCTCCCAGGCTACGGCTACGCCCGCACCTCAAAAAAACAACGCAATGAATTTGCCCGCATGATCGGCGACTACCTCTCGGGGCGCGAAAGCCTGCTCAACACCTACGTGCTGGTCGATGTGCGCCACGAGCCCCAAACCCTCGACGTCGATTTTATGATCGAGATGACTACCAATGGCCTGCCCTTCACCATCGTTTTTACCAAAATCGACAAACTGCCCGCCTCCAAGCTCGAAGCCAACTTGGCGCACTATCGGCAGGTCCTCAGTCAGATGTACCAGGAATTGCCGCCCATGTTTACCACTTCTGCGGCCAAGGGGCTGGGCCGTGAGGCGTTGCTCGGCCATATCGAGGAGGTGAACCGGCTTTGGGGGCAGTGA
>CAYVAP010000004.1:0-12419 GCA_964449365.1 uncultured Bacteroidia bacterium | reverse complement strand
CAGGGAGCAGGGAGCAGGGAACAATGAGCAGGGAACAGTGATCAGTGAACAGGGAGCAGGGAACAATGAACAGGGAACAATGATCAATGAGCAGGGAACAATGAACAGTGATCAATGAGCAGGGAACAGTGATCAGGGAGCAGGGAGCAATGAACAGGGAGCAATACCGACTTTTTGGGGGTATAGGTCTTTGCTTTTAGGATAAATGCGCGTGAATCACATGGAATTTCTTACTCAGCGAGGAAAGGATTTTCGGGATTGGTGATTGCTTTAGGCTCGAAATTTCAGTAGTATTTGTTTAAGGCATGTATCTTGCACACATGATCAGACAGATGTGACGCCTACTGACGCCTTGTAGGGTCGAGTAATCGGAAGCTATGACCATTCACCCAGATCGACTGAGCTACCTTCGCGACTCCCTAGTGGAAACGTCGCTGCTAGAAGTGATGGTAGAAAATATGGTCGAGCCGGTGGCGATCGTAGATAGCGACCTGATCTTGCGAGCTTTCAACGGCGCGTTTTTATCGGATCTGTCCATTGCAGAGCCAGTAGGAGAGGTGCATATCAGTCGGCTGCTGCCTACGCTCAGCGAGCATATCCGGCCAAACGGCTCAGGGGCGTTTCATTTGCCCGAAAAATTTACCCTGTTGTACACCCCCCGACCGGGACAGGGAGCGGTACATGTACAGGTCAGGGCGCTACCTTTTGGAAAAGGAAATCACCAACATCACGGCTACGTGCTGCTCATTCAGGAGCCACCCGCCTCGGATCAGCTTTATCAGCAGATCCGTCAGCTAGAACACATCATCGACCGCCTCCGGGCGCAGTTTGTTCACCTGGGGTCTACCGAATTAGACCAGGGCATCGATATGATGCTGTCGCAGCTAGGCACCTTCTTTCAGGTAGATCGCAGCTATCTCTTTCAAGAGTCCCTCATCCAGCCAGGGTATCTCGACAATACCCACGAGTGGTGCGCCGAGGGGATCGAGCCGCAGATGGACCATCTACAACGGGTCCCTCTGGATGACGACCTTACCTGGTTATCGCAGCGGCTGCGCGCGGGCAACATCGTCAACTACACCGACATTGATGAGCTACCAACCGAGGCCAATCGCCTGCGCCACATGCTGGCCGAGCAAGACATCCGCTCGGTGCTGATGGTGCCCTTCCGCTTTGAGGATCATCGCATCGGCTTCGTAGGTTTTGATGCCGTGCGGCAGACCCGGGTGTGGACGCGTGAGGTGGAGCGCCTGCTGCGCGTCTTGGGCGAGGTGATCGGCCCGGCTTTGCAGCGACAGCGCGCGGGGCTGGAACTCGAGCGGATCAATCAGCGCTATCGCGACACCGTCAACCTGATCACCGATTTCATTTTTTTTCTGACGCTCGACCCTCAAAGAGATATCCACCTCGAGTGGGCCCACGGCAACGTGGAAATCTTTGGGGACCTGATGCCCAAGATGCCCTCTTCTCAAGAGGAACTCTTCAAGGTCATATACCCCGAAGATCGGCCGCTGGCCCGGGCGGGCATGGAGACCTTGGGGCGCGGAGAGGTGCTACATGCGCGCCTGCGCCTGCACTGGGGAGATGGGCGGTTGCGGTGGATCGAGTCGATTTCCAACCCCTTGCTCGATGAGCATGGCCGATTGGTGGGCATCCTCAGCTCGGTGCGCGATATCACCGACCTGCGGTTGGCCGAGCAGCGTGTGGCCACCCAGGAGCAATACCTCGAAACGGTGCTGGAAACCATTCCGATCGCCATTTCCCTGCAAGACCAGGCGGGGCGATGGCTCTATGCCAATCAGCAAATGATCGAGCTCTACGGCATCGATGTCCCTTACCAACAAGAATCCACCGAGGAGCTGGTCGTGCCTGATCGACAGCACTTCGCGCTATGGGAGCAATTGGTCTCGCAGGAAGCACGCCGACGGGCGGGGCCGCGCCGCATCGCTGAGCAGGAGCATCGCCTGATCGATGAGCAAGGTCAACCCCGGATCTATGCCATGACCCGGTTGCACTTGACTCGCCAAGATGAGCGAGAAGAGTTTGTGGTGACAACCTGCCAGGACATCACGCTGCGCCGAGAGGCAGAAGAGCGTACCCAGCACCTGGCCAATACCCTCATGCAGCGCAACGCCGAACTGCAACAATTTGCCTACATCACTTCGCACAACCTCCGCGCCCCGGTCATGAATCTAGTGAGCCTGATGGGTTTTTATGATCGCGAGCGCCCCGAGGCCAAAACCAACGCAGATATTATCGAGAAGGTAGACCGATCCGTGCATCGCCTGCACGAAACCCTCAACGACCTGCTAGAAATCGTGGACATCAAAGATCCTGAAGAGGCCAGTAGTTGCTGGCAGCAGGTAAATGATGCCCTCGCGTATGTGCAGCAAAGCATCAAGGGGCAATTGCTTCGGGTCGGGGGAGTGGTGCATACCGACTTTCAGGTGGAGGAACTGTACTTTTCTGGGCCGTACTTGCGCAGCGTATTGCTCAACCTGCTGACCAATGCCATCAAATACCGCTCCCCAGATCGCCCCCTGCGCATCTGGATTCGTACCGAGCGCGACGAGAAGGGCGCAGTGATCCTCAGCGTGAGAGACAACGGGATCGGCATCGATTTGGAGAAAAATCGCCACCGCCTTTTCCGCATGTACGAGCGGCTGCAAGAGCAAGGCGAAGGCCGTGGCCTGGGCCTGTACATGGTTCGCTCTCAAGTCGAGGCAATGGGCGGAAAAGTTCACGTAGAATCTGCCTTAGATGTAGGCACGACCTTTTATCTTTACTTTCCTCATCCCAAGACGAGTAGATTTCGTATTTAGACTCAAAAACCCTCCTCGGCCATCTCCGGGAGCTTAATTTCCCCCAACCCAGATGAATCTGATGCAAACCATTAAGCGGGCGCTGATTATCGATGACGATGAAATCAATAATTTCATCTGCATCAAAAATATGAAAGATACAGGCTTTGCCCAAAATGCCACCTATTGCCTACGTGGTCAAGAGGGGCTAGACGAATTACGAGATGCCCTGGAAAATCGCCCTGAAGACCTGCCCAACGTCATCTTCTTGGATATCAATATGCCCCTGATGAATGCCTGGGAGTTTTTGGAGGAATACAAAGAGTTGCTGCCCCGTTTCCCCCAGCCCGTCAAGCTCTTCATCCTCTCCTCGTCGGTTTATCGCAAAGACATCGAGAAGTCTTCGCACTATGAGATGGTGACCGACTACATCATTAAGCCTCTATCGAAGGAGAGCCTGCGCGAGATCAACCGCAAGTACTTTGAAGACTGATCAGCTCAGCGTTTGCTGAAGGCTTGCCACTGCCGCTCGCCTCGGGCGCTGATCAGCTCCATCAAGTACCACCCGGCGGCTAGGCTGCGAACCGAGAGCGCCTGATCGGTCTGCCATGCTCCCTGCTGAAGTACGCGGCCCTGCTGATCGTGGATGGCGTAGCGAAGGGGGCGCTGATCGGTGATACCCTCCAGCCGAAGGGCCTGCGTGGCAGGATTGGGGTAGAGGCGGAGCCTGCCTGCCCATGGGGATGACTCCTGGCTGAGGGGTACGCTGCTGAGAGGGGTTACGTCCCAGCCCATCTGCTCCATGATGCAAAGGGTAAGCTCACCGGGGTCATAGCTCGCCTCTTGCATGGCAATGTTGGGCGTCATCAGCACATGAGGCGTACCGATGGGGTAGGTAGCTTCATCGAGGTGGGCCACGCTGCTGCCCCGGCGAAACTGACTAGGCGCGTGCAACTTCAGCCCCTCCCCACTGATAGCCTCGGCATCGGGGCAATCAAAAAACAAACTGTCGCTCGTGAGCGCCTGAAGCAGCTCCGGCGAAGGGTTGGGGTAGGTGCTGTCGTTGGTGAGCGACATGAGGTCATTTTCCAGCAAGAATGATTCGAAGATGAGCAGCTCGCCATCCAACCCTAGCTCAGCGGTATCATTGCGATTACTCGCCGAGGAAAAGAACCCCAGGCAGTGGGCCAACTCATGGACCATGACCATCACGAAGTCATACTGACCGGCGCCAGGCTGCTGTGCACCGCCATAATACCAAGAGATGGCGCTGTTGATCCGAATGGTCATGTCTGCGCTGTTGCCATTGAGGTTGCTGCCGTCGATGGCCTCCGCCAGGGACACCGGGTACCAATATGAGGTAGGAAATTGATTGAAGATACTGTTGCGATAAATCTGAGTAGGGCCTGCCGAGGCCAGCACACTGGTGGAGAGGGTGTCCCAGGTTACTTCCAGCGAAAAAGGGATCGGCGAGCTGAGGATGCTTCCCCAAATCGAGGCGGCAAACTCCAGAGCATCACGCGCGGGGGTCGGGACCTGGTTGGTGTAGGCGATATCAAAGGTAGATCGCTGACTATCGGTCTTGAAGGCGAGCCAAGAGTGGGGAATTTGATGGGCCGCCACCTCGTCACTGGCGTAGCAAACGATGGGAGCAACGGAGCGGGAGATCTGCGCAGCCAGCGGCTGGATACTCAGGCTGAAGAGCCAGGCGAGTAGCCCCAGGCCAAACAGGTGGCGCATCCCGCAAAATCGTACAACAGGGGGCAGCGGGTCGAGGATCATAGATGAATAGGTGAATGGGGGTAAAACAGGCAGTCGTTTGGAAATAACCCAAATGGTCGAAAGGGGGTTTCACAAGTGGATCAGAAAGCTTCAATTTTACAAAATTCAAAAAAAGGACAAATAGTCTGTTGACTTTCACACCAAAAAACGTTGCTTTTGCAATTGGTTTAGTCTTTTGTTGTTGATTCAGCCATATGATCCCTCCGCAGTCCATCTCCCCCGGACGCTTGCAGTTCATTGACGCGCTCCGGGCCTACGCCATCTTGATGATGTTGCAGGGGCACTTCGTGCATATCATGCTAGATCAGCGCTTTCAAGACCTTAGCTCTCCGGTGTATAGCACCTGGGCTTTTTTGCGGGGCATGACCGCGCCCATCTTTTTTACCATCACTGGGCTGGTTTTTGTCTATTTGCTGCTGCGCAAGGGCCTCCCCCTGAGGCAAAACCCGCGTGTGCGCAAGGGCCTGAGGCGCGGCCTGCAACTCATCGGCATCGGCTACCTGCTACAAATCAACTTTTTTCAACTCTTCAGTTTCGAATGGCAACCCCACTGGTGGAAGGTCGACGTGCTGCATTGCATCGGCCTCGCGCTGCTATGCCTGATCGCACTGTATGCCCTGCATCAAAAGACAGGCATATCGCTTCCCTGGCTGCTGGGTAGCATCGGCGTAGTCATATTCGTGCTCGAGCCCATCTTCGCTCACGCCAATTGGGCCTTCCTGCCTCGCTTCTGGGAGCACTACTTCACCCGCGAGTATGGCTCGGCCTTCACCTCTCTGCCCTGGGTCGGCTACGCCCTCATCGGTGGGGTGATCGGTTGGCACATCAGCCGCGACACAGCCCTGTACCGTACTCCTTGGTGGCCCTGTTTCTTTTTGTTGAGTGGCTGGATCTTACATGCCTACTCCTCCCCGCTGATGGTAGAGCTGCACGAGTGGAGTGGGCTGCTGCTCTTCAAGCAGGTAGCCTACAACAATTACCTCTTCATCCGGCTGGGGCATGTCTTCATGGTACTGGCGCTCTTCATCTGGATCGAGGTGCTGGCAGGAAAATTTCCCCGCTTGCTGCTGAAGGTAGGCGCAGAGACCCTGCTGGTGTACGAGGTTCACTACGTGCTGCTCTACGGCAGTTGGTTTGGGGTAGGCATCGTCAGCCTGGGTAAATATAGCCTCTCCCCCTGGGCCTGTGCCCTGGGCGCAGTGGCCTTTGTGAGTGGCTTTCTGCTGCTGATACATTTCCTGCCTTCTCTGCGAGCTTGGGGCCAACGTCAGGTTTGGGATAGGGGCTCGCGCAGCCTGCGGCACTTGCGGGTGTGGCTGCTACGCGAAGGGCCTCATTGGTTGCAGCAGAGCTATCGACAAAGCGCAGCAGCCTGGCAATTGCTCCGGACCTGGCTGAAACGCGGCGCTTTCTTTCGGCCCCGCCGCTGAGTCGATTCCCCCCCCCAAAAAGGCAGCTTATCGGTATCGTCAACCCCTCGATAAAGCCGATTTAGGCAGTTGACAGCGAATCAGTTAAAACATTTTTGTATGAAAAATATGACCAAAGTCAGCCCTGGCTTTGACATGCACTGGTTGTGATTAGTGACTTGATCCAATAATTTGAGATCAACTCTCAATCCCCAAATTTCACAACTGCAATGAAAGACGTATTTATCGTCTCTGCCGTACGGACGCCTCTGGGTAGCTTCGGCGGTGTTTTCAAAGAGCTTACTGCGATAGACCTAGGTGCTGCCGCTATCAAGGGGGCTCTGGCCAAGGCCGGAGTAGCCCCCGAGCAAGTTCAGGAAGTATTTATGGGCAACGTGGTCTCGGCCAACCTCGGTCAGGCTCCTGCCCGGCAGGCAGCGATCCACGCTGGACTATCCAATCAGGTCCCTGCCACCACGATCAACAAAGTTTGCTCTTCGGGAGCCAAAGCCATCATGTTTGGGGCCCAAAGCATCATGCTGGGCCTCAACGATATCGTGGTGGCAGGCGGCATGGAGAGCATGACCAATGCGCCCTTTTATCTGCCCAAGGCCCGCTACGGCTATGGCTACGGCGATGGTCAGGTGATCGACGGCCTGGCCAAGGATGGGCTGGTCGATGCGTATGGTCATATGCCCATGGGCGTGTGTGCCGATGCCACGGCAGCCAAGTACGGCATTAGCCGCGAGGATCAGGACCGCTTTGCCATCCAATCTTATCAGCGCTCGGCCCAGGCCACTGAGCAGGGCAAGTTCAAAGAAGAAATCGTGCCCGTGATGGTGCCGCAGCGCAAGGCCGACCCCATCGCCGTAGATGAAGACGAGGAGTATAAAAAGGTCAAGTTTGACAAGATCCCGAGTCTGCGCGCGGTGTTCACCAAAGACGGCACCGTGACGGCAGCCAATGCCTCTACCATCAATGACGGCGCGGCAGCCTTGGTCCTTTGTAGCGAGGCAAAGGTCAAAGAACTGGGGCTGACTCCAGTCGCACGGGTGGTGTCGTTTGCGGATGCGGCCCACGAGCCCGAGTGGTTTACCACCGCTCCGACCAAAGCTGCGCCCATCGCGCTGCAACGCGCAGGGTTGAGCTTGGATCAAATCGACTACTTCGAAGTCAACGAAGCCTTTGCAGTCGTAACCATGGCCTTCAACCAAGTGCTCGGCGTGGATGAAAGCAAAGTCAACCTACACGGTGGAGCCGTCTCGCTGGGGCACCCCTTGGGCGCTTCGGGTGCCCGCATCATAACCACCCTCAACGGGGTGCTGCAAGGCAACGGCGGCAAATACGGGCTGGCTGCCATCTGCAACGGCGGGGGGGGTGCCTCTTCGCTCATCATCGAGAAGCTCTGATCCTCTTCTGGAGGCAGGAAGTCAACCTCACCGCAGCAATGGCTTCCTGCCTTCGGATCCCTGGGTCCAAAAGCTCATTTAGGTCATAAATGTGATGACCATCGATAGCTGAGCCTGGGGTAAGGGCTGGGTGTTTTTCGAAAGTCAGACCCGTATTTGTCTGATCCTGCGTTTGGGCCCTGAGAGGTTCTTCGCTTCTTGAGCATAAGATATCAACATTGATTTATCATGGCAACAACGAACTATTTCGAACAACTGGCGGAAAACCAACAGAAAATGATGAATTCTTGGACCGACTACTCCAAGAAAGTCATGGACAGCTTTCAAGGCAAAGATGAACCCGCCCAAACCAGCCAAGAACTATTTAGTGAATGGTTTAGCAAGCAGCGAGAAGTGATGCAAAAGGCGATTCGGCCGGAGGCCCCTCAAGTAGCAATGAGCTCGGCAGTCGACCACTATAAGCAGATGATGGACATCCAACTGGAATACACCCAGAAATGGGTGGAAATGAGCCAAAACCAGATGCAGAACATGGTCCCCGGTGAGAATAACGATTGGATGCAGATGTTCACCAATCGCAACAAGATGCTGGAAGAGTGGGTCTCTCAGACCAACCAGATGATCCGTAACCAGATGATGCCCTCCATGCCCTTCAGCATGATGCCTCGCATGAACTCGATTGGCTCTGCCTACCAAGACATGTATAAGCACTGGGATCAGATCTCTAAGAGCATCCAGACCGGAATGGCCACCCAAAACATGATCAAGAACTGGCTTTCTCCTGATGCGTATCAGGGCATGCTGGGCAAGTTGACCGACTTCAACCTCTCTGAGACCATGAAGGCCGCCGCCGAGCACGCTACCACCATGTTTACCGACTATGGCAACTGGTTGAGCGAGCAGACGTCGGGATTTACCCAGAATTTTCCCAAGTCTTTCACCATGTCAGCGGATGCTAACCCCTGGATGCAACTGATGAGTGAGATGCAGTCGCGGATGGATAAAACCTATGCCCCCCTGACGATGATGAATCCGGGCAAGCAGTCGGAGATGATCGAACTGGTGCGCGAAGCTCAAAGTGAATACATCAACTTTGCCATCAAAGGCACCGAGTTTCAGGTTCGCATCTTCGAAGCGGGTCAGAAGGCGCTGCCCGAAGCCATCAACGCCATGGCCGAGCAGTACAAGAAGGAAGAGAAACTGCCCGAGTACGACGCCTTTTTCAACACCTTCGTGAGCCTGCTGGAAACTTACCTCGTCGATATATTTGAGACCGAAGAGTATGCTTCGCTGCAAAACCAGATGGCCATGGCCGGCGTGAAGGTCAAAAACCGCATGGATAAGTACATGGAGCTGATGTTTGAAGGGGCACCCTTCACCCGTCGCTCTGAGACCGAAGAGCTGGTCAAGGAAGTCGCTGAGCTGAAGCGGAAGCTTCGCACGGTCGAAAAGTCGCTCAAGGCGGCGGAGGCAACGCCCGCTCCGGCGGCTCCCACTGCTTCGACCTCTAACAGCAAGACCAAGAGCACCCGCACCCGTAGTACGCGCGCCAAGAAGTCTACTTCTGCTACCGAGGCTACTACCAATGCGCAAGCTGAGGCCGAAAAGACCGAAGAATCCAAGTGATTTGTTGCAGTTGTGGGGGGAAGGGCCCTGTTGTCTTTCCCCTCCTTTTTCCCTTCGTGCGCTGAGCCACGAGCTACGAATGGATCATTTGTCTACTACTCTACCACTGATTTTATAAAATGGAAGCTCAAAAAAACAAGCCACAACCTGTCGAGGCCATGACCAAACTGGCCGAGCAGACCACCGAAAGCATGACCAAGCTGGCCGAGCAAACCGCTGAAAGCATGAACACCATGCGCAGCTGGTTTCAGAATATGTCGGACCTCGAAACGGTCGACATTGCCACGACACCGCGCGAGACCGTCTGGGAAGATGGCAAGGTAAAGCTTTATCATTTCCTGCCTGAAGACGGCAGTGAACCCAAGGCCAAGCACCCGCTGATCATCTCCTATGCCCTGGTCAACCGCTGGGAAATGATGGACCTGCAGCCCGACCGCAGCCTGGTGCGCCGCATGCTAGAGGCTGGCATCGACCTCTACGTGGTCGATTGGGGCTACGCTACCGTAGTCGAGCGCTACAAGACCATGGCCGACTACATCAACGGCAACCTCGACGATGCCATCGACTTCGTGCGTGAAAAGCACGGGGTGGACAAAGTCAACCTGCTAGGGGTATGTCAGGGGGGGACCTTCAGCCTGATCTACGCGGCACTGCACCCTGAAAAGATCAAAAATTTGATCACCATGGTGACCCCCGTCGATTTCTCCAACGATGAAGGGCTGCTTTTCCGCTGGAGCCGTCAGATGGATGTAGATGAGATCGTAGATGGCTTCAACGGGGTGGTACCTGGCGACTTTCTCAACATGGCCTTCGACCTGCTCAAGCCTATGTCCAAGGTGAAAAAGTACGTCAACCTGCCTCAGCTCGCCTCCGACAAAAAGCGCCTGGAAAACTTCATACGCATGGAAAAATGGGTAGCCGATGGCCCCGCTCAGGCTGGTGAGACCTACCGTCAATTCATCAAGGACTTCTACCAGCAAAACAAGCTCTTCGAAGGAACCCTAGAGATGGATGGGCAACAGGTAGATCTGAAAAACATCAAGATGCCGCTGCTCAACATCTACGCCAGCGCCGACCATCTGGTGCCCCCGCCTTGTACCATTCCCCTGAATGACAAGGTCAGCTCCAAAGACAAGCAGCTCTATGAATTTCCCGGTGGGCACATCGGGGTCTTCGTAGGCGGTCGCTCGCAGAAAGTATTGGCTCCCACCATCGCAGAGTGGTTGCTAGAGCGAGACAAATGAGTCAGTGGTCAGCAGTAGCTAGTGGTCAATAGTCAGTGATAAGTTGTTTGCCACCACTCATTGTCGATGGCTGTCCATCACTGGCTGTCCATCACTGATCGCTACATAACTGTTCATAGTTCACTGCCTAGCCGTTCATTGATCACCGTTCACCATTCATTGATCACTGATCACCGTTCACCCTTCATTGATCACCGTTCACCGATCACTGTTCACTGATCACCGTTCACCGTTCATTGATCACTGATCACTGACATAGTTCGTTCTTTCCGCTTGTTGTTGATTCCATACCGGACCATGTCGCAGCCCATAGCGTTTTGATCCAGCGATTGTCCTGATCGCGATCGTAGCAGTAGTAGTAGTAGTAGTTAGGTTTCGTTTTCTGCACGTATTTTTCCTATTCGCTAGCAACATGCGTCCGGTTACTTTTTGTGGACCTCCGCCCTCGGGTGGAGGTTTTCTTTTGTCAAGCTGGCCATGGACCTAGCTGAGGTAGCGGAGATTCCATGGCGGCAAGCTAGATTTTTACCGATGCTTCTGTATATTGAACAATCAACATCTACCTGGGGGTGCTTGCGCACAGCGGATCCCTGCTTATCTCCTATCTCATGAAGCATTTTTCCTTGATCCTTGGGCTACTATTGACCGTGGCCTATACCTCGGCTCAGACTGGCGATACCCTGGTGGTGCAAGCTTTTACCTTCGATGACCCCAGTCCAGTGGGTTGGTCGGCTCCTTATCGCGGCACCTTTCAATTTCCAGACACTAGCCAGTCTTTCAGTCGCATCCTGATGGCCTACACGCTGAAGTGCGACAGCCGCACCAACCACGACAACTATGCCTGCGGCGAATGGGACTACCTCACCTACACCTTCGTCTACGACTCTACCGGGCGTTGGGACTCGACCTATCGCACCCATCCCAACTTTCGGGTCGGGGGCAATACGCCCGACTCCCTCCCGCTGAGCCTGAGGCCCACCTACGACCTGCGCATCGATGCGCAGCCCCGAGCCACCGCGCTGGATACCCTCTCGACGCTGACGGCCCAGCTTGGGGCTGGGGCACATAGCAGCTTTGAGCTGCTCGATGGGCAAGCCGAGCAGCGGCGCATGCAGTACCTCTGGACGGCCGACGAGCTGACGGCGGCTGGCTTACACAGCAAGCCCTTGACGGCTCTGCGCCTGTACGTCGAGCAAGCAGGTAGTGAGTTGCAGCACTTTCGGGTGGCCCTCAAGCAGGTACCCGCCAAAGACTCACTCGATGCGCAGAGTTACGAGCCCGATGGCTTTCAGGTGGTGTATCGAGGGGAGGCCGCTTGGAGCAGCCCCGGATGGCAGACCCTTCTGTTTCATCAGCCTTTCGCCCTGGATACCACCCAGTCGTTGCTGCTAGAGATGACCTACGAAAATACCCACATGGGTACGGCCACCGTCCTGCGGGGCGATTCCACGGCCCATGCCATAGGAGCCTACGCCGTAGGGCCAGACGGCTATTTCAGCTTGGGTGGAGCGGCCTTTTTGCGTCCTAGTGCTTTCGCCTTGAGAGATAGCATCGCCGACGAAATCACCATCACTTGCTGGCTATATGGCGACCCCGCAGCTATGCCCGCCAATACCTCGGCCTTTGAGGCCCTCGATAGCAGCGGTCGGCGCGTATTCAATGCGCATGTGCCTTGGGGCAATGGCCGCGTGTACTGGGATGCTGGCAGCGAAAATGGTCAGTACGACCGCATCGACAAGCAGGCCAGCCCCAGTGAATTTGAAGGCGAATGGCATCACTGGGCCTTCGTCAAAAAGGTGAGCACCGGGCGCATGGAGATCTACCTCGATGGGCAATTGTGGCGCGGAGGCTTTAGCCGCTTCCGCACCATGGCGGGCATCGCCGAGTGGGCCATCGGAGCCGGAGCCAACAGCAATTACTCCTATCGCGGCAAAATCGATGAGCTGCGGGTGTGGAAGCGCGCCCTGGATGATACGACCATCCAAGCCTGGATGTACCGCGACGACTACGCCCGGGGCGGCTTCCGCATGATGCCGGCATCGGACCCCGGGGGGGCGGTGACCGGCCGGGCTGCGTTCATCCACGCCCTCGCACTGCTGCCGCTGACCGGGGCGCTGGCCGCCGCCGGCGTGACCGGGATGACCTACC
>CAYVAP010000003.1:0-30014 GCA_964449365.1 uncultured Bacteroidia bacterium | reverse complement strand
CACGTGCGAGAGGTTCGCGACTTTTTTGCTAGTTACCAGCAGCCTATGGCCATGCTCTTCGCGGGCGATCAGTCGCCGCGCCGCCTCAAAAACGTCCATTGGACCAGTTTCCTTGGCACCGAAACGGCAGTGATGACCGGCACTGAGCGCTACGCCCGGCAGTACGATTACCCTGTGGTCTTTGGCCACATGTACAAGGTCAAACGCGGCTATTACGAGGCTGAATTCGAACTCATCACCGATACCCCTAGCCAGACTGCCGAAGGCGAGATCACTGAAGCCCATACCCGCATCCTCGAGCGAGACATCTGTCATGATCCGCAGTACTGGCTATGGTCACACAAGCGATGGAAGCACCAGAAAAGGGGAAGTTGAAAGTTTGTGGCTCACCTATATGCACGGTCAGGGGGTATATATGCACGGTCAGGGGGTACAAGGATATAAGGTGGTCAGGCACAGCATTTACCCCTGCTGGTGAGGCAATCTGTGCCGAAACCGTTCCTCTTGGCTCACTCAGTGGCCGCCCAAGCGGCTAAATTTACTTTTAACCCCAAACTTTTAACCCCAAACTCCCCCCTACACCACATTCACCTCCCGCTCGAGCTCGATGCCGAAGCGCTCGCGCACTGAATGCAGGATGTCTTCTGAGAGCTGGTAGAGCTCCTGTCCGGTGGCACCGCCATAGTTGACCAGCACCAGGGCTTGCTTGGCATGCACGCCATGCTGGTTGAGGCGGTGGCCTTTCCAGCCGCAGGTTTCGATCAGCCAGCCTGCCGGAACTTTGACCTGATCGTCGCCCGCCGGATAGTGGGGGGCCCGAGGGTATTCGGCTTGGATCTGCTCAAACTGCGTCTGACTGACGATGGGATTTTTGAAGAAGCTGCCCGCGTTGCCGATCTCGCTGGGGTCGGGCAGCTTGCTCCGGCGGATGTTGATCACTGCCTCGCTGATGCTGTGGATGCTAGGAGCTTTGCCCAGGCGTTGCAGCTCCGTCGCGATCGCGCCGTAGCTGGTGTTGAGGCGAGGCTGCTTGTCTAGGCGCATGGTGACGTGGGTGATGAGGTATTTGCCTTTGGCCCAGCGCTTGAAGATCCTATCGCGATAGCCAAATTCGCATTCTTTACCGGTAAAGGTACGTACCTGCCCAGTGTCCAAGGCGATGGCTTCCAGCGCGTGAAAGACCTCCTTTAGCTCCACCCCGTAGGCTCCGATGTTTTGGATAGGCGCAGCCCCCATCGAGCCAGGGATCAGCGAAAGGTTTTCGAGGCCGCCCCAATCGTTTTGTAGGGCAAACTGCACGATCTGATGCCAGTTTTCACCGGCCCCGACCCGCAGCCACACGTGTCGTGCGTCTTCGTCGACTACTTCTCGTCCCAAGATGCGGTTGTGCAGCACCAGCCGCTCTACGTCTTGCGTGAACAAAACATTGCTGCCCCCGCCTAACACCAGCATCGGAGCAGGCGGATGAAGATTATCCATCAAAAACTCCAAAGCAGCCCGCTGACTACTGATCTCTATGTACCAGCGAGCCGAGACTGAAAGGCCAAAGGTATGCAAAGGTTGCAGCGAGACATGTTCCTTCAAACGGGGCATGGAGTACGGTATGCGGTATATAATGTAGAACTAAGGAAGATTCCCAATCACAATCTGGAGGTAGGTCAAAATTCCACGTAGAGACTGCTCGACCCCCCTGTATCCCTGTTTTTACTGTTCATTGATCACTGATCACTGTTTTTACTGACCACTGTTCACTAATCACTGTTTTCACTGATCACTGTTTTTACTGATCACTGTTCATTGACCACTGACCACTGTTTTCACTGACCACTGTTCATTGATCACTGACCCCTGTCCACCACCAGCCGCTCGGGGCGATTGGCAACTTCCCAAGCAGTGGCAAACACCAACTTAGCGATCCGAGCGATTTTCTCATAGCGAATCTTCTGCGGATCATCGCCGGGTCCGTGGTAGTCTTCGTGGGTACCGTTGAAATAGAAGATCACCGGAATTCCGTTTTTGGCGAAGTTGTAGTGGTCGCTGCGGTAGTAAAATCGGTTGGGATCACCCTCAGCGTTGTATTGATAGTCGAGGGTGAGCTGAGTGTATTGCTCGTTGGCCTGCTCGCTGATCTGATGCAGCTCGGTGCTAAGGCGATCCGAGCCAATGAGATAGATGTAGCGGAGAGAATCTTCCCGCTTTTCGTAGGTAGGATCGATGCGGCCCACCATGTCGATGTTGAGGTTACAAACCGTGTTTTCGAGGGGATAGAGAGGATGATCAGTGTAAAATTCCGAGCCTAGCAGCCCTTTTTCCTCGCCCGATACGGTCATGAAGAGGATGCTACGGCGCGGGCGATAGCCGTCATGGGCGGCGCGCATAAAGGCTTCGGCCACTGCCATCACCGTCGAGGTACCCGAGGCGTCGTCATCGGCTCCATTGAAGACCACCCCCTTTTGGTTGACGCCCACGTGATCGTAGTGCCCGGTGATGACTAGCAGTTCTTCTGGCTGCTCGCGGCCAGATAAAAAGCCCAGAACATTGGTGGCCCATTCGGATTCGAAGCTGCTTTGGGTGCTAGCTTCTAATTTGATCTTATTGGTTTTGATCTCAGGCAGCTCCGCAGATGCTTGCAGCGAGGATTTTACCTTTTCCAGGCTGCTTTTGCCCGCTTCGAAGAGGGCTTGACCCATTTTCTCCGACACATAAACGATGGGCATAGGAGGAGTCGGCTCCGCATCGATGCTGACGGCTGAGTTGCGGGTATAGCGTTTCAAAATCTTAAATACCGAATCAGGCATGACTAGCACTATACCTGCCGCTCCCTGCTCGGCAAGGCGCTCAGCGCGAGCTTTCCAGCCACTAATGCGGTCGATGAGCCGCTCGTCCGGGTCAGTAGCCTCAGGCTCCCCCGCCAGCATGAGTGCTACGCGACCGTCGAGTGGTAGCTCACTCAGGTTATCGTCATCGGGGCCACTGAGGCCGTATCCGACAAAGGCGAGATCGACTTTTCCATCCGGTAGTAGACCAGCGGTAGCATTGAGAAAATCTTTGCCGTAGCGATAGATCTGCTTACCGAGCACCATCTGCCCGTCGTCGATGGTGGCACGATTGAGGTAAAAAGCTTGGTAGTAACCACCCGTTGCGGGGTTGCCAGGCTGTAGGCCCATGCGCATAAATTGGCTGCGAATGTAAAGACCCGCCAGATGTTGCCCGCGCTGACCGGTTTCGCGGCCTTCTAACAAATCATCGGCCAGAAAGTATAGATGGCCCTCGATGTCTTGGGTGGTGATGGTCTCGAGGTAGCGCTGCTTGGGATCATCCGCTGGGGCAGGCTGAGATTGGGCAAAAGCGGCTAACGCCATACGAAAACACAGCAACAGGAGAAGGGAGCGATTCAGCATCATAAATTTGGCCTCTAAGTTGGCCCATGCCTTTGCGAAGGCATCGGCCCAAATGGAGAGCCAAAGTACGTGATTTCTTGGCCTTGGCCAAGGTTTATGCTATTCTCGTCGACCAAGATACCCGCGCGGTCGGCCACTGCTCAGTCGGTAGCTCGACGGGCCACCACGGCGTACAAGGGATCTTTTCCCTGCGCGGGGCTTCGGTCTAGAGCTTCGACCTCAGTCCATCCCCCTGCTGCTAGCAGGTAATGCTGTACCAGCTTGAGGTGCCCGGCGTCGTCGAGGCTGTGCCAGATGGCCACGGCTTTGGTGGGAAAGCAGCGATTAGAAAAGGTGATGACCACGGGCGCGCCCGGCTTCATCACCCGCGCCAGGTCGCGTAGTACGCCTATGGGTTGGGTCAGGTAGTCGATAGAGACGCAGCAACCCGCGCCGTCAAAGCGCTGATCGGCCAAGGGTAAGGCGGGGGTTTGGTTGAGGTCCTGCACCACCCATTCAGTGAGGCGTGGATTTTGGCGCAGCTCCTCTTCATTCATACCCAGGCCCACCACTTCCCGATAGCTACCTTCAGGGGGCAGATGGCTCACCCAACTGCTCATCAGATCGAGGATAGATCCATTAGCCGGAAAGTACTCGCGGTATAGCTGTGTAACGGCGGCAATGGCCGCCTCATCGATGTGCGTGACCAGGCGCGGTACGCGATAAAAATCCAGGTCGCTGCTCTCATCGACGCGCCGAAAGGCTTCAGGAGGAAGTTGCATCAGGAAGTAGGATTAGGGGGATAAAGGATCACACTTCATGGGGCTTACCAATCTCCCATGGCGCCACCGCCGCCGAAGTCGCCGCCGCCAAAGCCACCGAAGTCGCCGCCGCCGAAGCCGCCATCAGAGCCGCCACCGAAACCGCCACCAAAGCCACCGCCGTGGTGATGACCGCCGCCGCCACCCCAGCCACTGCCCATGAGCCAAAAGAGCGGAAACCAGCTCCAGCCACCCCCGCCGTAGCCACCCCCGCCGCCGCCACCGCCGCGACGAATCAGCGCGATCACCGCCACGATGATCAGCACCAGCACGATCAGGTTGAAGCCACCGCCGCCGTCGCCCTGTCGAGATCGATTGCGATAGGTGCGGCCTGTTCTTTGGTCGTATTCGCCTCTGGCCGCTTCGGTGAGGCTTTTGGCGGCCAGCACCAGTCCGTTGTAATAATCGCCGCGCTGAAAGGCTGGCTTCATCTGCTCACGGATGATCTGATCGGAAAGGGCATCGGTGATCACTGGTTCGAGCCCGTAGCCTACCTCGATGCGCATCTTGCGCGCGTTGGGGTAGACTGCGATGAGCACCCCATTGTTGTTGTCGGAGCCACCGATGCCCCATTTGCGAGCGGCATCGTTGGTAAAGTCCGAAACCGAAGCCCCTTCAGGCAGGTTCATGATCGCGATGGCGACCTCATTGCTGGTCTGCTGCGCGTTTTGGGTGAGAAAAGATTCCAACTGTAGCTTTTGCTGTCGTGAGAGCAGGCCCACGTAGTCATTCACGAAGCCCTGCTCTTCGGGGATCTGCTCCATGTAGCCAAAGCCCTGTCCCCAACCGGTCACACTCAGCAAAAGCAGCAAGGCCAAGGTCAATCCTCGCCACAGGTAAGAGGCGTTTCGTTCACCCTGCCGGGGTTGCTGCTCAGCATGCTCAGCCAAAAGATATTTCGTCGGGTAATTCATTGGTGTCGTCGCTTTGATAGGGAAAGTACTGCTTGAGCTGCTGCCCGATGGCGTGGATGCCCTCCGTGAGGCCGACCAAAAATTGCTTTTCCTTGAACTTGGTGCTCATGTTGCGGGCGATTTCATCCCAAAAGCCTTCAGGAACCACCTGATTGATGCCCTGATCGGCTAGGATGGCAAACCGATGGTCCTCGACGGCAAAAAAGATCAGCACCCCGTTGCGCAGCTCCGTATCGTCCATGCCTAGGCGTTGAAACACCTTAGCGGCCTGTTCCATGATGTTCTTGCCCTTTTTTACCTTATTCGCGAGGTGTACCCGGATCTCGCCCGAGGTGTGATTTTCAGCGGCCTGAATCGCGGCTACGATCTGTCGGCCCTCCTCTTCACTGAAAAAGCGTTTGGCCGGATTGGAAAATAGTCCCATGAGAAAGCATTCGAAGTTCTGGGTTTGTGATTCACCGCGGAGACGGTGATCATTTCCATCTTCATGATGTGCCGCAAAAGAACCGCGCCAACCAGCCAGCAGCAGGATGCCTGTCGCATGGTCTGTTGGCGCGGGTAGCTAGGTTGGCAACTTGAGATTCGATATTCGGAAGTAATTACGAATGGCAAACTTCTCCTTCCAAGTGGCCTCAGGAGTCAAAGTTTACTTTGGGGGCAGATTGGGCTGCGGCCTCTGCTTCGAAATAGGCTTTCTCTTCGAAGCCTAATATACTAGCATATATGCTGGTCGGAAACTGCTTGACCTCAGTGTTGTAGGCTTGCACCGCATTGTTGTAGCGCATCCGCTCGTTATTGATGCGGTTTTCGGTCCCCTCTAGTTGGGCCATTAGGCGCTGAAAATTCTCATTGGCCTTCAGGTCGGGATAGCGCTCAGATACCGACAAGAAGCGAGAGAGCGCCTGGGTAAGCTCGCCCTGAGCCTGTTGAAATTTTTGAAACGCCTGTGGATCTTCCAGCACTTCCTTGGTTACCTTGATGTCGGACACCTGCCGACGGGCCTGCGATACCTGGGTCAGGGTTTGCTGCTCGAAGTTGGCCGCAGCCTTGGCCGTTTCCACCAAGTTCGGAATCAGATCCGCCCGGCGCTGGTAAGAGCTTTGTAGGTCGCCAAACTGTCCGTTGACGCTTTCCTCCAACTTGACCAGGTCGTTTTGGGTACCCTTGACGTTCACATAACCACATCCACCTAAAACTAGGAGGGAGATGATGATGATCCAAAATGCTCTACGCATGGTTTGATAATTACTTGTGGGTTAGCTAGGGATAGATAAGAGACGTTGTGGTTCGAAAGATATTTTTCTACTTCTTTCTTACCAAGGGAAAAAGAAGCAATGGTCCATTAGCACCGGATATGGGGCTAAGTAACGCTCAAATCGGCTATTGATACGGAAATTGCGGCCCGAGGTTAGATGAAGTCTCCATCGAGTGGAGTTACCGCATCCGTCATCCAACAGCCGTCGTAAGGACCACCCTGTTGGCGTGAAAGTTGGAACCGATAGAAAACGGGGGTACCATCAGCGCTATTGAGGGCCGCATTGATCACGGCAGTGCGCTGATTGACGAGCTTGACTTGCCCCAGGCGGTAAGAGCGATGGTTGATCATCGGCTCATAGGTAGGGTTGTGTACCATGCGGATAAAGCGTGGCAGGGGGCCTGTGGACCGCTTGTTGCCAGGCGAGGCAAAATTCCACGCGGTTTCGGTGCCACTTTCGGGCTTGGGCTCATCATTGCGCTGCAATGCATCGAGCTGAATGCGCACCACCTGACTGGGCGTAAGCCCCGGTTTGGGTTGCGGCAGAGTACCTTGCTGGGGAGACGACATAGCTGGCGAGGGAACACTTACGGCGGCCTGGGCCTGGGGGCGCGTCCAAAAAAGTATACTCCCCGTTACGATGACCATGAGCAGAGAGACGAACAGATAGGGACGTGGTATCATATCATTTTTACTGCTAACTACCAGACCAGGGTCTTGTTCATCTGCTCACTGATCTTGGGTTAGGCGGTGAATGCGTCCTTCTGCGGTCCAGCCAAAGGCTTGCTCTACTTTGCCCCGGGTGGCGCTCTTAGGATCGAGCACTTCTAGCTGCTCCACCTCGCGCTCTCCCCGAAAGCGATAGGTCATCCCCAACTGGGTAGTTGGGGCTTCTTGAGGGCAGTTTTCTTCGAAGAGAACTTGATCGATGGTCTTGAAGCGGCTGCCAGTGAGCAAAAAATGACGGATGCATTCTTCGTCGGTCTGGCGCAACACGATCAGGTGTAGGTCCGGGTTGAGGGCCCGAATCTCGACCCCCTCAAATTGCCCGTAGGGCTGGGCGATGAGGGTATGCTGCCTCACGAGCGCATGCGGTAGCTCGATCCCACTGCGTACCAGCTTCAAAAAAAAGCGGTAGCTCTCGTTCGGTTGCGGCTCGGGCTGCCAGACAGGTGCCTGCGCCAAAGCCACTGGTACTACGAGCCAAGTGGAGGGCGCAGAAACGGAGCGATGCGAACGGTGGCTAGGCTGGCAGGCTAGGCTGCTCAGCAGCAGGACAAGAATGAGAAGTTTGGGCATAATGAGCGTTTAATCTCGATCGTAGGATGAGTAGACCGCGCAAAGGTAACGCCATCAGGCGGCACTTATTGATCCTGTTCGAAGATTCGCCAGAGCCTGTCGATTGAGCGCAGGGAGGGGAGCACAAACCCACCAAGTGAGCCGTAGAAAACGGCTCTGCGTTTTGCCTACTGCGTTGTGTTTCGTTACTTCGAAAAAATCCACTTCTTACCTGATGATCTGCCTTGAGAGGAGGGGTCGGCATAGAAGCATTTCCCACTTTTTGACTTTCAAGCTCGTATGACGCCAGTTTTTACCAATGACGCCATCGTATTGGGCATCTTGATCGCCTCTTTGGCCTTTGTGTTTGCGACCTCGCACAGCGAAAATTCTTTTTGGAAGAAATTTTATAGCGTCGTACCAGCCTTGCTGCTTTGCTACTTCATCCCGGCCACCTGGAATACCCTGGGGCTGATTTCTGGCGAAGTTTCGCAGCTATATTTCGTGGCCTCGCGCTATCTGCTGCCAGCTAGTTTGGTGCTGCTCACCTTGAGCATCGATTTCAAGGGCATCATCAACCTGGGCCCCAAGGCGCTGATCATGTTTTTTACCGCTACCCTGGGCATTATATTGGGCGGGCCCTTTGCCTTGTGGCTGACCATCGAGCTGTTTCCCGATCTGATCCCGGCCTCAGTCGACCAACTGTGGCGCGGCCTCTCCACCGTGGCCGGTAGCTGGATCGGTGGTGGGGCCAATCAGGCGGCCATGAAAGAGGTCTACGAAGTGAGCGACGAGGTATTTGCCTCCATGGTGCTGGTCGACGTCTCGGTGGCCAATCTCTGGATGGCCTTTTTGCTGGCGGGGGCCGAGCGCCGCGAGCGCCTTGATCGCTGGCTCAAGGCTGATAGCTCCGCGATCGAGGCCTTGGTCAAGCAAGTGGAAGATTACCGGGCTAGCATCATGCGTATTCCCAGCACCACCGATGTATTTGTGGTACTGGGGGTTGCCTTTGGAGCTACTGCCCTGGCCCACTGGGGTAGCGACCTGATCGTACCGCTGCTGGAACCATCCCGAGCCACCCTAGATAGCCTGGGCCTCAGCTCGCTGCTGAGCGGCTTTTTCTGGCTCATCGTGCTGGCTACTACCATCGGAGTGGGGCTATCCTTCACGCGAGCGCGCGCCCTCGAAGGGGTGGGGGCTTCCCGCTGGGGCTCGGTGTTTATCTATATCCTAGTGGCCACCATCGGGGCCAAAATCAACTTGGCCGACATCCTCGACAACCTCGGTATCTTTGCCGTGGGACTGATCTGGATGAGCGTCCACGTGTTGCTGCTGCTGCTGGTAGCCAAATTGGTCAAAGCCCCTTTCTTCTTCGTAGCGGTGGGCTCCCAAGCCAACGTCGGCGGAGCGGCTTCGGCCCCGGTGGTAGCCTCGGCCTTCAATCCGGTGCTGGCTCCGGTAGGGGCCTTGCTGGCGGTGCTGGGCTATGCGCTCGGTACCTACGGGGCCATCGTTTGCGCCGAACTTATGCGAGTCAGCGTGGGGGGATAGCCTCGCCCTGGGCACAAAATAGATCCACTCTCTGTAAGAAGGAGAGCCACCCGTAGGTTGGCCGTCAAACCCTCGACGTTGGGTGGATTGGCAGGGCAAGCTACTTTTTGGGGGGATTCTAGTGCCTTCGGAATTAAGTAATTAACCATTCGAAATTGTATTTAGTCAAAACCCAGGAGGAATCCATGGGAGGCAAGATCGAGGTCACAAGTACCCTTCACACTGGGACGACTTTCGTGGTGAGCCTGCCTCGCGATAGAAAGGTCGCACCGATGGCGGAGAGCGAAAACCAAGATCCACCTTTACTCGGTCTGAACATACACCGCCCCAGGTCCTACGCCCGCCCGAAAGGTATCCACCGGGCTGCCATTCGCAGTAAAACGCAGCACCTCACCCCGCTGCACGAAGTCGATCGGATCGGTCAGGTAAATCTCCCCCGTGTTGACATCGACGCCAATGCCGTAAAATGACCCGGCTTCGGCTTGGATAAACGGCTCATCTGGCAGGTCGCTGGCCTGAATGGGCAGGGCGTAGAGGTCGCCCGCCAGGTAGAGGAGCGTATCACGCCCCACGTTGAAGGCCAATTCGCCGGGGCCTTCGCCTGCTGGAAAATCAAAACGGTGCAGCACGGCCCGGCTGACTGGGTCGATCTCGAAGAGTGCACCTGGCTCATCGTGGCTGATGCTGGCTCCGGCACTCACCCACAGGTGGCCATTGGCATCCTCCTGTACGTACAACCCTCGCGCCTGAATGGCGATGCTATCGCTGATCTGGTCAGAACGGGGATTGATCACGTAGAGGTAAGGCCGCTGATAACAGGTCGTGAAAACCACTCCCTGGCTAGCCACCAATTGTTCGGTCCAGGCACCGGGGGTAGTGATTTGCCCAGCTACTGACTGCGCCTCCAGGTCGATGATGCTGATGGCCCCAGCGTATAGATCGCTCAGGTAAGCGCGGCCATCGCCTAGCGGCAACAGATAGCGCGGCGAGGTCAGCCCCGTGATGGTCCCTCGGCTTTCCAGACTCAGCGGGTCGATCACTTCCACCTTGTTGGAGTTGTTGATCACCAGGTAAGCGAGCGCTTGGTGAAAGGTAATCGATTGGAAAATATCGCCTAGTATGGTGCCGTTGGTGGCCTCAAAAGCATTTTCCTGGGCAGTCATGCTTTCGGGATCATACAGGGTCAGGCTGGCGTTGCCAACCTGAAATTGCCCTTCATTGCTGACGAAGACGGTGCGCTCGGTGGTTTCTATCGGCTCGGGCAAAGGAGTGGTTTCGTCTGGCTTACAACCGATGGCGGTGAGCAGACAGATCGCTCCTAGAAAGACATAAGCTCGCATGGAGGTGTTGGTTGGGTAAGAAATGATGGTCAGCGAGGCAGCAGGGTGATCGAGTGGCTTGTGGTGCCCTGCTCAGTGCTCACCCGCAGGAAATACTGCCCTGGGAGTAGGCCCTCGGTCTCCAGGCGAGCCCTTTGGCCGGAGGCAGACTCTCCCCTTTGCCACGACTTTCCTTGTAGGTCAAACAGCTCCCAGCTAGCGGGTTGCTCCGAAGCATCGCTCAGCTCTATGGCCTGCCCCACCTGCGCAGGTTGCGGATAGGCCCTCCAACTTTGAACCGCAGCCGGTCGCAGATGGGTGCTAAGGGCCAACGTCGCCCGGTCATAGCCATCACCTGCCCCACCTGTGAAGGGTGCCTGAGCCGAAACCAGATGCAACCCTCCCAATAGAATCACACCCAAGGTAAAGATTCGCATAACTTGACAAGTTGATTGGGTTAAAAGTAAAGGTAGTACCTATACCGCACTTTCGCAATTTAGTGGGAGGGACTGGTATATGCCGAAACCACCCCCTTCATTCCCCTTATGCAGCATTAAGAGTCCCTGGTTATCAATCGTTCATTCTGTTATATTTTGTTCATTCTGTTTAAGCAACCCCCTCGTTCGTACCTTTGGGGTACAAATCATCCTTTATGTCCCGCATCCTCGCGCTAGATTACGGCCTCAAACGCACTGGTATGGCCTGGACCGATCCTCAGCAAATCATCGCTACGGGCATTGGCACCGAGCCGACCGATACCCTACCCGATAAGCTGAAGGCCCTTTTTGCCCAAGCTGAGATCGAGGCCATCGTGTTGGGCTATCCTACCCGCAGCGATGGTAGCGATACCCACGCCACCCAAGCCGTGCGGACGCTTGCCGAGCAGCTTCGCCGCGATTATCCCCAAGTGAAGCTTCACCTGTGGGATGAGCGCTTCACCTCCAAAATCGCCTTTCGTGCCATGCTAGAGAGCGGCATGTCCAAAAAGAAGCGCCGCGACAAGTCGCTGATCGACCAGACTTCGGCAGTAATCATGTTACAGGAGTTTATGGATAGGGAACTATAAGTGGGAAATTGGCACCTTCTTTACTGGGCGTCTCGCTACTCAAGATAATTGATCGGCTGATAGCCAATCAAAAGATCTGATCGCTCGCCTGGGGGACGAAAGTAGACCATGATAGTGTAGAAATTCTCCGTCAGGCGGCGAGTGCCTTCGATGGGGGTCGGATCCGGCAACTCCTGATCTGGGCGCTTGATCACGTATTGATAGTCATAGACCCCTTGCTTGAGCAGGGCCCGCCCCATGTAGCGCTGATAGGTACTGTCCCAGGTCATCTCGTAGTCGGGGAGGCAGTGCCAGTCTGTAAATTCGCCGAAAAGATAGACCCGCGCGCCATCGCCAAAGGGGCGACTGCGCTTTAGGAAGAAGAAGTTTTGGATATAGTCGGCTTGAAGGTCGTTTTGCTGAAATTCGTCGACGCGAATGGTAAAGCTCCCATTGCGGTCGCGCGGGCTGCTGACCTCGTTTCGCTGAATGACCTTGTCGGGGAAGAGGTAGATGTCGGTAAGGTCTTCGCGCTCCTCCACGTCCTGCACCGAGCGGCTGAGCAGGCGGACACTCTCGATGCCATGAAACCGAAACTCCTGTCCGCTCTGATAGGCTTCATTTACGTCGACGAAATACTCCATCGATGCATCGTTCATGAAGCGAGGGCGACTCAGCCGCAGGGCATTGTCCCAACGGAAGTTTTGTAGCACCTGCACCCGCAGATCCGTACTGGGATCGAAGAGGTTCATTCCCTGATAAAATACGACGAAAGAAAAGCTACGAAACTCCTGCCGCTCGACGCGAGCCGAAAGCTCGTACTTGGACTGCACCCGAATGCGCCGATCTACCACCACAAACCGCCGGGTGATGACCACATCTTCGGGATTATTGTTGCGATAGACCTTGAGCAGGTAGTTGCCACTGCGCTTAAATCCCTCATCCTCTCGCGGGAAGGCATAGGTGTAATGGACGTAGGGGATTTTGGTGAAATTGGAGCGCTGAAACTCGTCGATGCGGTGGCTGGTAAAGCCTTGGTAAAACTCGATAGGCAGCACCCCGCTCGGCTCCCAATCTGCCGTACAACTGATAATATCTACGAAAAAATCCGTTTCTCGCTCGGTCTCAGGCAATAGCTCATCGAACTCCAAGATCAGCCGATCGCTACTTTGACTGAGATACAGTACGGGGTACGACTCATCGTAGGGCCCGCGATAAAACTGCACCGCTCGCACATTGCGACGATAAATGTAGTCCTGGTACAGCATAGCGGGACGCTCCTGGTAACGAGAACCATTCTGATAGCCCGACCCAGAGGTAGCGGTGCAGGCCCACACAATCAGGCTGATCAGCAGCCCCATCATCAACCCTAAAAACAGACGCATTGGCATCACGATTTTTGGTCGGCATGATACATAACTTCGCTGCTTTAGGCAAGGCATATCGAGTTGCTCACCCTTTGGCTTCGCTCAGCGCAAGATTTCGAATGATATCCGCTGAGTGGCACAGCAGCCGCCTATAACAATGTAATATTTTAACTCAACAATAAATAACCTCTCGTCTTATCCAGAAATCTCCCTGGGGTCTACGGGTTTTTGGCTACCTTGTGAAGGAAATTGATGATGTCACCACGCTACCAACCTTTTCAACTTATGCGTCTGATCCTCGAAACCAATCAGATTCTCGTCCGCTGCGATGCAGATGATGTCAAACGCTTTTCTGAACATGGAGAAGTAGAAGAAGCCGTGACCTTCGGCGAATCTTTTGGCGACAAGCTGGTGTACGCCCTGCAGCACAGCCATTCCTATGAGCGGATGCACGTGACGTTGATGGCCAACGAGTTGCGGATATTCGTTCCCAAGTCGATCGCGCAGGAGTTTTATAGCGGCGCGCGAGATGCATTCGGTGAGGTGATCGACATCGGCGAAGGGCGCGAGTTGTTCGTGCGGGTCGAGCAGCAGCCAGAAGCAGAGAGCGCCACCACTTCACAGACTCAAGAGAGCAAGCATGCCGAGTAAGCCATGGCCATGGTATCTCGCCGCAGCCGCGCTCATGCTGAGCGGCCAGGTAAGCGCACAGACTGAAACCAGAGCTTGGGAACTGGTCAAGTCAGTCGATCATATCGAGGTGTATCACCATTATGCCGACAGCAGCCGGGTGCCAGAGTTGAAAATCACCCTGGAGGCTGAGACTTCCATCTCTGGGGCTGTATCAGTGATCAACGATGCTGAGCATTTTTCTGAGTGGGTGTATGCTTGTGAGAGCAGTCGGGTGATCGAGACTCAAGGGCCAGGGCAGTACCTTTATCACACTCGCAGCGACTTTCCGCTTTGGTTCGATGATCGAGACTTTGTGCTGGCCGCCACCACCCGGCAAGACCCTCGCACCCTGACTGTATATCTCGATGCGAGGGCGATCCCGCAGTACCTTCCTCCCATAGAGGGAGTGGTGCGTGTGCAAAAGGCCTTTTCGCGCTGGACGGTGCGCCCCCTAGAGGCGGGCCGGGTTCATATCACGTATTACCTCTTCGCCGACGCGGGTGGATCAATTCCCGCCTGGCTCACTCGGGCAGCTATCAACGTAGGCCCGGTGCAGAGCTTAAAGCTTTTTTTGGAGCGGGTCGAATCTCCTTTTTACCAGCGGCTCCGGCTACCGTATATCCAGGAGCCGACTCCCGCCACGCCCCATGCCCCTGCGGCCAGTCAGAGGGACAGCACTCACAATTAATTGAAAAAAATTATGAATAGCCCTTGCACAAGTCCCTGCAGACCCTTAGATTTACATCGTGTTTTCATGGTTGTGCTGTAGGGACGACTTCCACTAGGAAGCGTCCCTTTTTATTTTATCCAGTTCTTAACTCTCTCCCCCGTAGCCCTTACGACCCCTAGGTTCCATTTATGATGGGTGGGAATCTGCTTCGGCGTTCATGGGCAAGTTGCGATAAAAGATATCCAACTGATCGTCGTGATACAGCTTGACGTCGAGCATCGCATGGATGATGAGCTGATGGATGGTTTCTACGAAGCCATAAGAAAAGGAGGGGACGTAAAAATTGACGTCTCCTATTTTGCGCAGCGGATTGTCAGGCTGAAAACCCGAGCAGGTAATCACCCGGATGCCTTTTTTCGCCGCTAGCTCAGCCGCGTTGAGGATGTTGCGTGAGCTACCCGAGCTGCTGATGGCGATCAACAGGTCGCCTTGATCGCCAAACTGGTTCACCGCTGCGGCGAAGGCTTCTTCGTAGCTGTAGTCGTTTGAAAGACAGGTAAGCAAGGCCCCATCGTTAAAGGTCAGGCAGCGCACGTTCCCATTTTTCCAGAAATCGATGCCCATGTGGCTAGCTACCCCGGCACTGCCACCGTTGCCGATGATCATGATTTTTTGGCCAGAGGCTTGCAGTTGCAGCAGCCACTGCCTGATCTCTTCCAGAGCTTTAGCGGGCAGATAGGCTTGGTCTGACTGGCTGGCTTCGATGCTCATCATCGCATCGGTAAAATCTTGAAGGTATCGCTGGAAGAAGGCCTGAGTCTCTTGCATGAGGAGTGATTTTTTCCGGGTAAAAAACGGCGGTGAAGCGCCATTATTTAAGCATGTGGCTGATCATCTTGTTCAATTCAACCTTGTTAACGGGGCGCTGGTTGCCGATGATCTGCACCGCGAGTGCACCTACGCAATTGCCAATGTAGGGCAAAATCTCAGGCGAACATCCCTGATAGGCCAATAGCGAGCTGACCGATAGCACGGCATCGCCCGCCCCCACCGAATCTACCACACTGGTGGCCATGGCTGGCACCCGGTAAAACTCCTTCGCGTGATAGTACAAAGCGCCTTCGCCCCCGAGAGTGATCGTAACGTTTTGACAGCCAGTAATATCCGTCAAGCGCTGGACCAGGGTTTCCAATTCGCCATAGCGCTCACCAAAGGGGAGCCGCAGCTCGTTTTCGTCGATGGAGATGTAGTCGCAGCCCAGGTACTTGGTGATGTAGTTGTAGCCGAAATTGTTGGAATTGGTCTGGGCATTCACGGCTACGAAGATGTCCGCTTCAGCCAAAAATTGCTGGATACGCGGCGTGATCAACCCATGCCCAAAATCCGCGATCATCACCACATCTAGCTCGGGTAAGCGGCTCTCTAGATACTGAATGATCTGATCCTCTACCTCAGGGGGGAGATATTGATCATTCATAAAGGTGACTTCAAAAATCTTGCTGTTCTGAAACTGCGTCAGGTAGCGACGCTTGGTGGGGGTAGGCCCATCCTCACGGTAAAAAAAACGCGTCTCGATGTCGGTGTGTAAGTTGGGCGCGATCACCTCTATCTGATCATTTTCGCGGCCCAGGACAGAGATCATTTCGGCCTTTCCGGCAAATTCGTTTAAGTGATTGGCGATGGCCAACACCCCGCCCGCGAAGTTCTGCGCCCGGTGAAACTTGGTCGACAAGGTCGGCGACTTTGATGATTTTCCCAGCGGGTGTACGTAGTGATACTCATCGATGATGGTATCCCCGATCACCAGCACCCGTACCTCAGAGAGCGACTCGATCTGCGCAATGATATCATCAGGGCTGTGTTTTTCCTTGAACTGGTAGAGGAACTCCTGAGCCGTTTCGCTGAGAGGGCTAAAGTTTTCGTTGATCAGCTTGGAGGAAGAAAAGGTTACCTCGTCGGTGAAGTACACATCCCCGCCCACCGAGCGCACTGCGGCCACTTCTTTGGCGATGTTGCCCGTCAGGTCCTCCCCAAAGTCGCGGTAGTCCTGCCCCTTGACGTAGTAGGTCGGCTTGACGAGCTTGAGCAATTCGATAGCCGTCGGCCAGCGGTTGAGGGCCACGAAGTCTACTACCTCCAGCGAAGCCAAGGTTTCGAGGCGCATCTGCTCGTTGAAAACAGGCCGACCGGGCCCCTTATTGACGTGGTGATCCGGGGTGATAGTAACCACCAGCGCGTCGGCTGCTTCGCGCGCCGCTTCAAAATGCTTGATGTGTCCGAGGTGCAACAGGTCAAAGCACCCATGGCAGTGAGCAACTTTTTTTCCTTGCGCTTTGAGCTCTGCGATGCGATCGGCCAGCAATTCTAGCGATACGATTTTGTCTTTCATGTGCAAGTGTGAGGGAACCATGATCGAGCCATAGCAATCGATCAGCTTGGCTCGTCTCCGAGGTATTTGAACCAATCTTTGGTGGCCTCGGCGATCTTGTCGGGGGTCCACAGCGGCGCTTCGCGCCAGTAGTCGATGTTTTCCAGCATCCTGGCTACGCCTTCTTCGAAGGATACCTTAGGCTCCCACCCGATCAGGCGCTTGATCTTACTGGTATCGGCAAAGGTACAATCGGGCTCTCCCGGTCGCTTGGGGATGTACGTCTTTTCGCCGCCTAACAGTTCCACCAATCGATTGACACTGTAGGTACCACCGCTGCCGATATTCATCACCTCACCGATGGCTGCGTCATGTTCTGCCGCCGCGATGCAGGCCGCCGCCACATCGGTCACGAAGGTGAAGTCGCGGGTTTGGGTGCCGTCGCCCACCACAGTGTAGGGTTCGCCATTGAGCTTT
Organism: uncultured Bacteroidia bacterium; assembly: GCA_964449365.1. Lineage (GTDB taxonomy): Bacteria > Bacteroidota > Bacteroidia > J057 > J057 > CAYVAP01. The sequence goes on along the minus strand of CAYVAP010000003.1, from coordinate 12,897 downwards.
TGAGCCAAAAACACCCCAAACACGGCTCCATAGGTACCAGAGGTGCGGCTGCGCGGCCCATAGACGTTGAAGAAGCGCAGCGAAGTCGTCGGCAGCTTGTAGACCTTGTGCCAATTGAGCACGTACTGCTCGCCGATCCACTTGGTGGTGGCGTAGGGATATTCCGGGCGAATCTCTGCCGTCTCGGGCGTAGGATAGTGATCGGGGATGCCATAGCAAGACGAAGAGGCGGCGTAGATCAGCCGCTTGACCCCGGCGTGGCGCGAGGCTTCCAGCACGTTGATGGTACCATCCACGTTGGAGCGATGGTACTGAATAGGATTCTGAATGGAGGGCACAATATCGGCTAGGGCCGCGATATGAAACACCCGGTCAACCCCCTCGAAGAGGCCATCGATGGCCCCGTATTCTCCGATATCCACCTGATGCAACCTCAGCTGGGGATGGCCTTTCTGGTGGTCCAGATTTTGGGGGCGTCCGGTGGAAAAATTGTCCAAGACCACGACCTCGTCGCCTTGGGCTAAGAGTGCGTCGACCAGATGACTACCGATGAAGCCACAGCCGCCGGTTACGAGAGATTTCATGAGGGGGATTTCTTGGAAATAAAGCGTTTAGCTGTACGGCTCATCACGCCACCAGCGAGAGAATCAACATAGTTGGCCCAAGCCCAGGCCTGTTGTTTCGGGCTACGCTGCCGTTGCGCCAAGATGCGCGGATCGGTTTGGCGCCAAATGCGCGTAACTCCATGCATGTCTTCGCCATGTAGCGTGTGGGGACAAAATTCCAGCACAAACCCGTGGCGACGCAGGTATGACGGCTGCGAAAAGCCTGGCCCCCAGCGCAACCAGCTACCTCCGTCTCGCAGAAGGAGGGCGCCACCAGGCTTGAGTACTCGTCGAAACTGCTGAATGAGGTAGCGAACCAATTTATTGCTTAGCTCCGGTAGCACCTGGATGCACAAAATGAGGTCTAGCGAACGATCAGGAATCAGATCAAAGCGCCAGGTTGGCAGGTGATAGATACCGGGATCATCGTCAATCGCAAAATGGGTCGGGTCGGCGCAGTACTCGCGCAGAGGCACATCCAGTTGTTCGTAGTAAAAACGCTGCAGGCAGTATGCCTTGGGGATGGCATCCATGCTCAGAAAGCGAATATCCGGTTGCTGGGTCCACAAGTTGGCCTGCCGCCCGTATCCTGCCCCAAAATCCAGCACCGACCGAACCTCGTAGCGTTCCGGCACGGGATAGAAATGGGCCAGGCGATAGTCTTGCATGTTGCGCCGCCCTAGCACCGCGCGGTACTTATCGGAATCCACTTCTATGCCATTTTTCCCAAAAAGAGGCAGATCTACCTGCGCCGCTTGCTCGATCAGGTCTTGCCCAGTTTCATCTAGGAAATAATCTGGATGAGGAAAACTCAGGTTCCAGTTCACCCATTGGGCCAGATCTTCCGGACCTGAAAAAGCATAAAAATCTTGCGGGAAAGTGGAGTTGTAGCGCTTATCCAGTCGGCTACGCTGGTCTTGGTAAGCCCACGAGACCATCCAAGAGGCAATATGCGCACGATCGCGATGGATGGCCGCTTCAAAATCGGCCACAAAGGGGTGAGCAGAGAGGGTGGAGTCAGTCATGCGATGCAGATGAGGCGAAAAATTCAGCGATGACCTCGCAGACGTAGTATATCTGCTCATCGTTTAGCTCAGGGAACACGGGTAGGCTCAGAATGGTCTCAGTCTGTCGCTCCGTAACAGGCATGTCCCCCTCTTGGTAGCCCAGGTAAGCGGCTGATTGCTGCAAGTGGATCGGAATCGGGTAGTGAATTTTGGTATCTACCCCAGCCTCCTTGAGATACTGCTGCAAAGCATCACGCTGCTCCGTCTGGACAATAAAGGTGTGGTAAACAGCATATTCGCCGGGCTTGTCCTGCGGCACCCATACATAGTCAGCGATGCGCGCCTGATAGATCTCAGCGATCTCGCGGCGGCGTGCGTTCCAGCCTTCCACGTGCTTTATCTTCACGTTGAGAATGGCAGCCTGTAAGGCGTCGAGGCGCGAGTTCATCGACCAAAACTCGCACTCGTCGCGGTTGGGGTGGCCGTGGGTACGGGCCTTGAGCAATCGACGGTAAAGTGCCTCGTCGTGGGTGGTGATGACGCCACCGTCGCCAGCGGCGCTGAGGTTTTTGAGCGGATGCAGGCTGAAGCCGCCGGCGGTACCGAAAGAGCCCACGGGTTTCCCCTGATAGCGGGCCCCTACGGCTTGGGCCGCGTCTTCGAGCACGTGCAAGCCATGCTTGTCAGCAATGGCCATGATGGCCTCCATGTTGGCTGGCCGCCCCGTCAAGTGAACCGCCACGATGGCCTTGGTGCGGGGGGTGATAGCCGCCTCGATCTTGGCCGGGTCGAGGTTGTAATCCTCGGCCACATCCACGAATACCGGCGTGGCTCCGACCAGCGCTACTGCCGAAGCAGAAGCCAGGTATGAGTTGGGCGGCACGATGGCCTCATCGCCAGCCCCGATGCCTAGGGCCTGCATCACCAAGATCAGCGCGTCGGTGCCGCTATTCACCCCTACGGCGTAAGGCACACCGTGCATCTCAGCAAAGGCTGCCTCAAAAGCCTCCACTTCTTTCCCCAAGATAAACCAGCCCGAGTCCAAGGTTCGGCTGATCGCTTCCATCACTTCCTGCTTGATTGAGCCGTATTGACCGCCCAGATCGACGTAAGGTACGCGGAGTTTGGTTTGTGGCATAGATAAATTGAATAAGATCAGCATTCATAGCTGACTGTGGTGGGTACATATTGGCTCATCCTTCTCTTCGATGGCCTGGCCCTAAGCACGTCGAAACGCCCAAGCCACCCCTTTGCGGTGGTAAACTTCGACGAAGGCAAATTCGTTCTTATGCTTAGCTTTGAACGCATCCCAGACCCCGCCCAGGCGATAGCTCTCGGGGCCGATGTCATCGAACACCAGTACCCCGCCTGGGGCTACATAAGGCGCAACGTTTTCCAAGTCGATAAGCGCCGTTTCTTCATCGTGTGCCCCGTCCACCAATACATAATCGAAAGTAGCTTCGGGATGACGCTTGAAATAGGCAGGCACCGTCTGCTTCGAATCGCCCGAGATGAAGAGCAACGAGTGGGTCGGCAAATTGAAATGGCGCAGGTTGCGCTTCACTTTGCCAGTAGCCAAGGTCTGGATCAGGCCATCGAAGTACTGCATATAGCGGCGTGAGATGTTTATCTGCGAGCCGGGCCCTGCCTGAGGGCCGTATTTCAGACGCGTCAGCAGGCGGGAGAACCAGGTCACGCTAAAATACTCGCGCCACAGGTCGAAAGACACCACCTTTACCTCTTCCAGATCAGAGCGGCAGTAGGGGGAGAGCAGGTTGACCAAGGAGCCTCCCGTGCGGGTGCCGATTTCCAGAATACGCTTAGGGCGCAAATGACTACCGATCCAGATTTGTACCATGCCGGTTTCGAATAGCTGCCCGTCCCGCTCCTGCTGCGATAGATCGTCGAAATTTCGCCAGTAATGATCATTGGGATCGCGCTGCCGCAAAATCCGGACGTTGTTCAGGAAAAAGTCCCTACGCTCCCGGATCTGCGCCAGCATGGTCTCGCGATCGAACGGAAGAGGCTGATGTTCTTTTACGTCAGAAGGGTTCATGAGGCAAATAGGTGAAATTCGGGCTTACTTCAACTCGATCAGCTGCATCAGCTTGACGTTGAAATATTTGGGATCGGCCAGAGACTCGGGCAACTTTCCTGCTTCGAAAGCTTTTTTGAGGTCAGCTACCGCCTGGTCAATGGTGTGCTTGGCTTCGAAGCCTAGCTCTTCTTTGATCTTTTGCGAAGATACGTGGTAGCTACGCAGGTCGTCGGTGGGTGAGGTAGAGATCTTTACTTGCGGGCCGACCTCTTTTTTCACGATCTCGGCTAGCTCGGCCACCGGGTGATTTTCATAGCCCGCATTGTACACCTTGCCAGCGACCTTCTCATCGGGCAGCTCCAGCAGTAGCAGGTATAGGTCGGTCATGTCTTCGATGTGAAGATTGGGGCGCTTTTGGGTACCGCCAAAGACGGTGATCTCGCCTTTGTTGATGGCTAGGTTGGTGAGGATGTTGACCACCAGATCCAGGCGCTGACGCGGCGAATAACCACACACCGTGGAAGGACGGATGGTCACCGTAGTGAAATCGGGACTCTGATACTTGGCCAGGATCTCCTCACACATGGCCTTGAACTTGGAGTAATCCGTGAGTGGCTCCAGGCTCATGTCTTCGGTTACATTGGGCTCATCTTTGATACCATACACACTGGAGGAGGAGGCGTAGATGAAACGCTTTACTCCAGCTTCTTTCGCAACCTGCACCATCGGCTCGAAGGCATCGAGGTTGATGCTTTTTCCCAATTCAGGGTTGAGATCGAAGCTCGGGTCGTTGCTGATGCAGGCCAAGTGGATGAGGGCATCGTGGCCGGGAATGGTCTGCTGGAGCAAATCCCGATCGCGGATGTCGCCTTTGACCTTGGTCAGTTGCGGATGTTCGGGCAGTACGTCCTCGCCATAGATCATCAGATCCAGGACGGTGACAGCGTAGCCGACATTGAGCAGCTTGGGCACCAAGACCGCCCCTACGTAGCCAGCCCCGCCGGTCACATACACACGAGAAAAAAGCGAATTAGACATGGATGAAAATCGAGGAGTTCGGGATAAGAAGAAATCATTCGGTGGCAGGGCGCCTCAGGACACCTGCGCGGAGAGGGCGTAACCATGGCGTTGCAGTTCAGGCCCTGCAATGGTTTCGATCAGGGTACGCAACTGCGGCGACACCTCCGGGCGGGTGTTGCGCCCCCAGCGCTCGCCTTGGTTGGCTATTACCTCGGACGCGTTGGGTAAGCCCGCAAAGGCAAAAATGCGGGCCAGCTCTGCTTCGGGCTGCTGTATCAAGTCCTCATAACGCACCATCAGGTACTGCTGGCGCAAATCCGGGTGCTGCTCAAAAAACACGCGGATCTGTGCGTTGAGGGTCAGCCAACTGCCTGCCACCTTGACCGGGTCGCCATCCATCTCATGGCGTACCGCAAAAGAGGGAAAGCTATGCACGGGATTACGTACCAAGTGCAGCAAGCGAAAATCTGGCACGGCCTCAAACAGCGCAGTCAGATCAATGGCGCGTGGGATGGGCGAGCCTAAACACATCTCCCCAGCAATGACCGTTTCGGGTGCATCTGTGGCTAAGTAGTGTTGGCGAATGCGATGAAAATACGCACGCAAGCCCTCAATCCGTCCGTGATCGATGCTACCCTTCAGCGCCACCAAGTGTTCCTTCAGGTCGGGCATAGAGCGTGCTTTGTGTACCTGGGCGGTAATGTCCACCTCCATAGTCATGTCAGTGGAAAAAAACAACCAGGGATGCACGAATGCTGTCTCATATACCTGCTTGTGTGGCTTGATCAGACTTCGGCACAGCCAACGTCCTCCGGAGTGAGGCCACCAGACAATACCTAGCAGAGTGGGAGATGTGACAGACATAAGCGTTTCGTAGAAGTATATATCCTAGGCATTAAAGCGCTACAAATGAACGGGATTATCCAGGATTATCCAACTCTTCCATTATGGGGTTCAGGGCTGGATTTGGTGGTAAAAAGCCAACAAACGAGGGATGTGCTGACTAAGAAGGATTTTCTCGCGTTGCTGCAACAAATTCTGCCTAAACGCAGCATAATCGATCCCCTCGATCATCTCGCGCAAGTGTGCAAGGTCAGGCTTGTCGATGGGAATGCCGGCTCGGTATCGGCTGGCCATCCAACTCTGAAAAGTCAGATCTCGCGAGATGATTACTGGAAGCCCTGACTCAATATAGTTATATAGCTTTTGACTGCTCCCGCGACCCAACTTGTGGGCAGAGCGGGAGGTATCCGATAAAAAAAAGGGTAACAGCCCAAAATGGTAGCGGGTCAGTTCTTCGGCCAACACCTTCTGAGGCACGGATTCATGCAAGTGAAAATACTCATACCAATCCGAGAGAGCTTGGTACTCCGCTAGGATCAGATCACGAAAACGCATGGTGGGCGAGGGGTAGATATGAAAATGAATACGCTGCTGAGTAAAGGTATCAATCAGCCGAAAGAGTTTCATACTACCAAAATTGGCATCCTCTTGAAAAGACCCCGCGATACTACCAGCGTATACCAGGTGAATCTCGCCCATGGAAGGCACTTCCTCCGGGGTCAGCAATTGATCGTCGTCACAGTAAACCGGAAACATCAGGGTAGGCGGTCGTTGCTTGATCTCGTATTCTTGGCAGGCATTCACCAGCTCGATGCTCTGCGATACAATGCCATCGGCCCTTTTGATGGAAAAAGACTCGTCTGGCATGTCCAGCCGCATATACAGCTTGGGGCTATTCAGCCCAAAGTAGCTCACCGCCATGTCCTGAATGTCCATCACTACGGGGATAGAAGTCATGGTAATGGCCAACCGAATCTGGTAGCTCGGCATAGAAAAAGCGTGGATCACATGAATATCTCGGAGCCCTTTTAGCAGCTTGCGCAGATGCCAGCGGCTACGGTAGGTCCACCGTTCAGAAAATGCTTCAGTGTCAAACACTTCAAAAGCCTTTCCTTCCTTGACCAGCAAAATGCAGTCTATCTCGCCACTGCGCTTGAGCCACTTGGCCAAGCGCGGGATGCGGGCCTGCAGCATTTCTCCCAGGAAGAGGACCACCGGGCGCTCCAAATTGGACGGACGCAATTCCCGAGTGGGCGCTAGATAATATTGCAACCAATCGACAATGGTACGCCATACGATTTCCAACCGCAGGAGATTTTTTTGCCAGATGAGCTTGAGCTTGTACAACGAGCTGAAAGTCAAATACAACCAAAGGTGCCAATGGGCCCAAAAGCCCCCATCGAGTAAGGGGCAAGCAAATATATGGCCTCGAGCCGGATTTCCCTACCTTGATCCTGGTTTGTACAGGCCCTCAGGTTTCGGCCTAGACCGCTTGTCGGCTACCAACCATACAGGGCAAGGCCCTACCTCGATCACTTGCCCGATTAAATGTAATGAGGGACCTCTCGCGCCGCCAACTGCCGATGGATGTAGCCCAGCCAGCCAGGATACCGCGCTTTCACCGACTCAATCACCTTTAGCTCATCATCAGACAGCATTCGTCGCCACTTGTCCAGGGGATTTCCTTTGGTCGTGGTGTTGAACACCTTCATGGGCGCGTGGATGATCTTCTGAGTCTTGGCGCGGTGGCGAGGATCGGTATCGATAAAGGCAAACACATCTCGCAGGGTTTCCACCTGCCGGGTAATAAAATCTTCGTAGGAAACGATCATTACCTGGTCAGGTGGGAGCTGTTGAAGCTCCTCCAGAGCGAGGGCATTGAGGCGAATCCACATCTCTGGGATGATAGAAAAATCACCCGGGTAGCAGCGGTCAAGATCGGCCCTGCGCACCTTTTGCCAAGGATAAAAGCGCGCATAGCAGCCTTGGTCGTCCCTAGGAAAATAGTTTTTTAGGCCTGTCCGTTGATACTCTCGATCAAAAAACGCTTTGATGCTCGCACTGTGTCCCTCGATTGAGCGGATGATAAAGACGAATTTGGCCTGCGGAAACATCCCATGCACATAGCGCAGCTTGTTCATCAAATGCGGAGATTTGTTGACAGGGATGATCCGATCAAAATCTTTGAACACTGAGTTGCCACCACTCAGATACCGATTGCGAATTCGCATCAAATAACGCTGTGGGCGCTGGGCCAGCTCGATATATCGCGTCATGTACGCCACCATGTTGGCGGTGGCTTCGCTGCTGACATCATCTTCTGTTTTGTGCTCACAAACCCTTTTGCAGGAAGCACCCCCGATGGTCGTCCAGATATCGTTCAGTTCCATGCCCATGCGCAGCAACTGCGGATGTCGACAAAGCTTTTCCACCAACACCGAGGTTCCACTCCGCATACACCCGGTAATAAAAAGCGGGGCTGGAAACTCCACCGGGTCAGGTTCGACCTGCATGTTCAGGCTGCGCCTCAGCCTTTTTTCCCACCTGGTTGGAAGTACTTTTTTGATCATACACACAAATATAGCATCTTTCAGCTACTTATTCGTATCCATTGGTACGCCAAAATCCTGGATTTCCCATGTCCCGCAAACTCTTCCACTATCTTCTTCTCAGCTACACCCTTAGTTGGGCTTGTGCGGGAGTGATTTGGTTTTCTCCCCTAGAAATCGATGGCCCCGCCGGCAACTTCTGGCTGGGCGGACTATTTATGTGGGGGCCAGCCGTGGCGGTGATCATCCTACAACTAGGCTTTTACAAGCAAAAGCTGCGGTCCTACGGCTGGCAGTTCGAACGCATCCGCTGGCGATGGCTACTCTCCAATGCCCTGATCCCGCTGGCAGTTACCCTCATGACCTTGGGCGTGATCTACCTGCTTGGCAACTTGCTCGGAATCGATGGCTTTGGCCGGGGCGATCTCACCAAAGCGGGGATCCTGCTGCGGGTAGAAGAGCTGATCATCCAGGCAGGCCAAGATCCTGCCCAGTTGGAAGAATCAGGGGATTTGTTCACCAACTTGCCGGTACCTGGCTGGATGCTGTTGCCCTTGATGCTCATTGTGAGCGTAATTCCGGGGGTGACCATCAACCTCATTTTTGCCTTCGGCGAAGAACTAGGCTGGCGCGGCCTGATGCTGGCCGAAACCAGACACCTTGGCTACTGGCGCTCTGCCCTGGTGATCGGTACCGCTTGGGGCTTGTGGCACGCTCCCATCATTTTGATGGGCCTCAACTACCCAGCGTCGCCCTACTGGGGCGTGGGCATGATGATCTTGTTTTGCATCGCCGGCTCTCTGGTGATAAACTGGCTAGCCATGCGTAGCGGTACCATCGTGGGAGCCTCGGCTTTTCATGGGGTGATGAATGCCATCGCTGGGGCGGTGCTCATTTTCGTACACGACGCCAATGCCCTGATCGGTGGCCCAGCAGGCTTGGCAGGTATTTTGGCCTTTTTGCTGATGGCGGCGCTCCTGCTCAGTTCCGACCGAGCATATCTGGCCACTTGGGCCGATCACAGCTACGATCCCGCAGAGGAGGAGCCTGGGCAGAGTTGATGGTCAGGGCCACTCCCCTACCCTCGCGAAGCGCTCCGAAACTCATGCGCTGCCGAGGCGGCCTCACCAGAAGATTGGGCCTGGACCCGGCTGAGGTTGCGAGTCAACACCCAATCGATCAGGCCAGGAGCCACGCGCTGCGCCCAGTAAAGCCCCTTTCCCATGGCGGTGAAGACCTCTCGCTTGCGGCGGGTTTCCAGCATACGACGCAGCTTAGTCGCCACTTTGGCCGACGATTGGAGGCGCATCCCTTCGCGGCGAGGCAGATACACTGGCTTGCCGTCGGTGTCGAGGATCACCTTGCGAGGATCGTTTTCGGTAAAGCCCACGTAGGCTAGCCCCACGTGTACGCCGTTGGGCGACTCCTCGATGCGCAGCGATTCCGAAAGCGCAGTCAGCGCCTGCTTGGTACTGCTGTAGAGGCCATTGTAAGGCAAGCCATGCAACCCGGCCAGGCTACCGATGAACAACACACTGCCCTGTTGTCGGCGCAAATGCGGCAGGGCAGCCTGAGTAGAAAAAATACTCCCCATCAGATTGACCCCGATGAGGGTCTGCACACTTTCGGCAGCTACCTCGGCCAGTGGCCCTCGGTTGGCCGCCCCTGCGTTGTTGACCAAGATGTCGAGGCGACCAAAGGTTTCGATGCTAAAGGCTACCAATGCTTGTGCGAAGGTCGGATCGCTGATGTCGCCAGCCAGTGCGACCACCGACAAGCCTTCTGCCGCCAACTCCGCGCGTGTCTCTTCCAGGCGAGTGGCCCGACGCCCATTAAGGACCACGCGCAGGCCATGACGCCCCAACTCGCGCGCCAGGGCTTTGCCGATCCCTTGGCTAGATCCGGTAATGATGGCTACTGATTGGGGGGTAAGGGGCATAATTATGAAAGGGGCATAAAGGCAAGGGGATCTTCCTCGTGTTTTCCTTCTCGGTGGCCGCGTAAGTTTTACGATCATCCAAGTGAAGGAGAACACACGAGGCAGTAAGTTAGCCACTGGGATGCTTTAGATCAACTCTGGACCTCACTCATCTGTATCTGTATGAAAAGGGGCATGGAGGACTTCGGCACAGGCCAGCCCCTACATATTGGCTCACTCACCTATACAAACGGTCATCGGAATACGGTATGGGCTTACCAAGTAATGCCTCACCAGTCCCCCATATTTGTTTACTCAGGGGTTGCACCTCGAGGCAACCCTGCGCACGTTCAGCGCTGAATGTTGAACCGCGAAACTAATGACTAATTGGCCACCAACACGCAGAGTAGGTACACCCACAAGATTCCAAGGAAATGCCAGAAATACACCGCCGACTCCAGGTAGCGGTGCCCTTTGCGCTGATAGGTAGCCCAGACGTAGATCAAAAATAAAATCCCACCGATCAGGTGGGCAGCGTGCAAGCCGCTGAGTAAATACAAGAAGGAGACTTTTTGCCCAGAGTGGCTCAGGTCCATGCCATGGGTGTAAAGCTGATACCAGGCAAAGGCCTGGCTCAACAAAAACAGGGAGCCAAGTAGCACAGCCGGGCGGAGGATCAAATTTTTTCCGGTCTGATGGCGCCGGACCCAGCCCACATGGAGCAAGACTGAGCTGAGGACCAGAATTGCGGTATTGGAATAAAAGCCCCAAGGGATGGAAAATTGCTGGGGGAGCGGCTCGACGCTCATGTAGGCCAGGCTCAAGGCACCAAACAGAATCACGATGGTGATCATGAGCAGCCACATTCCCACTTTCCCATTGAATTGGTAGGCATCGCTGTGTCCAGAAGATTGCATAGCTAAAAGCAGATGGCTGATAGGACGCTAGAAGTTAATCCAAATGAAGCTAACTGCTCGAAACCAAGAAATGTTGCTTTGCCACGCCATCGATCATTGCGATTAGCTGACCCATGATTTGGCCATCTGCCTCGCTTGATGTTATATTGAGCGATTAGTACGACGTCAGTAGCAAAAAGTTACTTTTTCCCTTTTCACAGGTCTCTGCCTTCGGATTTCCCGCCTATTTGACCCTCTAGTGGAACGAGTTCGAAGTTCGTAGTCATTTGTTCATAGTTTGGAATAGCTGATAGACAGCTGATCAGGACTAGGCAAAGTGGTTACTTATCTCGTTTTGAAAGCATTAGTAGCCACCGTGCGGTCAAATTTGCTCTTGATACAAACAGGATTCAACTGATCGTATGCCACAAGATTTACCATTCCTTTTGGCCCTGCTAGACGACGAAACGCCCATCGTGCGCAGCGCAGTCATCGCCGAGTTGAAAGCTCTGGGCCCCAGGCTGAGGCAGCTCACGCAACCCTACTGGACCGAGCTGACCGAGCCACAGCGCCAGGTTCTCGAAGCCGTCTTCACAGAACTAGAGTCCCTGAAGTACACCAACGATCGATTGGCTTGGCTAAATCAGGAAGACTTTTACCAGGCCCTAGAGCAAGCCCTCATCGTGCTCTCTGAGATCGAGTTTGGGCCAGTGGCTCAGTTTTCTAGCGACTGGCTCGATTTGCTGGCCGAGCACTTTCTGGCTCAAGCGGGTACGCCGACCTCGCTCACCCTGATGCAGTACCTCTTAGGCGGCGACCGCCTCACCTGCATCTCAGAGTATCGGCAGCTGTACCATCATGATCTGCTCTTTCACATCGTGCAGCATGGAGTGGGTAGTCAAATGGCGCTCAACTGTGTGGCTCTGCTCGTGGGCAAGCGCGTGGGGATCGACCTACATGGCATCTTTATCCAAGGACACTTTATGTCAATCGCTTGCCAGGATACCCGCCTCAAAATGTACAATGTACACCACGGTGGCAAACCTCACTCTCGGTCTTCGGCCTTGTACATGGAGGAGGCCCTACGTCGCAACTGCACCTGGCCCAGCGAGATGCGTGCGCCAGTCTTTGAGATCATTCAGCAGTTGCTCTATCAAAGCGTGCAGCCATCCAAACACCCCCACCCCAAACAGCGGGCTGAATTTGACGCCTATTACCAGGAATTGACCGACGAACTCCGTCAGCGAGGGCTCCTCTTCAACTGATTTCCCGTCCTTAGCCTTGCATGATCACCTCTGAATTTCTTCGCACATAGCCCCAACCTTACTCTCCTTCGGTATGGTCTTTGCCTCCTCTTCGCAGCCTGTCCTGGCCTGTGCGAAGAGAGGTGTTTTGCTTGAGCGAATACTCCTGAAGCTTGAGCATTCCCTACCTTTACCTTACAAAAATCTTACCTTTTAATTTATCGCCCACCGATCATCACCCTCGACTATTTACTGCGAAAGTTGATGATCTACGCTAGACCCATCTTTAAGATGGGTCTTACTGCTTTTGTCTCATAACATTCCAGCCATTAAAATAAACTACTCGACCGTTCACCCCACCTCACGATCACAAAACTTCCCTTTTGTGCCGCTTGCGCAGGCTGGCCCAAGTACTTCTACAGGTAAATAGATCCATTTTTTCTTACCTATTTTAATCAGCGAAAACACTCCCAAAGCAATTCGTCCATAGCCATCAACCGTTCCTTCCCTAAAAATAACCGTTGATTCCACCGACCAACGATTCGCTAAATCTGAGCCGTATTATTGTATCGTCAACGGATGTTATTTGACATACGGAATACTCGCTACCGCCCACTAACTGCTCGCCTTTCTTTCTTAGGTAAGTCAATGGGCCGGAGTAGATAAGGCGCGAAGTGTCTGGTCTCTTCGGTTTTTTAGAGCAAGGGGCCGGGGTCGATTCGTCCGAATAGGATTGAGTCCCTCGGTTTTTTTAGAGCAAGGGGCCGGGGTCGATTC
>CAYVAP010000002.1:15694-30540 GCA_964449365.1 uncultured Bacteroidia bacterium | reverse complement strand
GCTCTGCGCAGCTTGGGTAACTTTCAACCTTGAACGTTGAACCGCGAAACGAATGACTAGAAACTAATTCCGAGGCTGGTCACGATTTGCCCACCTTGGCTGGAGAGGTCGTGGCCTTGTCCCAAGAAGGAAATCTCGTCGTTGTCGCGGCTGAGGGGAGCTTCGTAGCGCAGGTCAAGGGCGACTTTCTCGCCGAGATCAAATCCTATTCCCGCTTGTAGCCCGAGGGTCGACTGATCGAAGCTGCGGCGCAGGCCGTCGATATCGGTCAGCTCAGAGCTGCTGGCGAGGTGGATACGACAGACAGGCCCCGCCTGCACCCGAAACCATCCAAATTTCAACCCACCCATCACGGGCATGGCTAGGTGATATACACGCTCGCGGAAGATGCCTTTTTCTCCTTCGAGCAGGTTTTCGACCGTGTAGTCTACTGCGGTGGTGGTGAAAAGCAGCTCGGGCTGCACGTAGGCTGGGCCGAGGCCCAGGCGACCAAAGATGCCAAGCTGAGCTTCGGGCTGAGCATTTTGCAGGGAGAGCTTGAACGCATCGAGCTCATCGCTATTGCGGATGATCAACTCGCTGCTGCGCAGATTGGTATTGAAACCAAAGCCCACCCGCGGGCCAAACATAAGCTGCTGAGCCTGAGCGCCGAGTTGGCTGCCTACGATCAGGCACAAAGCCAAAGACCAACCGAGCCAGGTAGCAGTAGTCTTGCGGGGGGATGCATGAAAAAAGCGCATGATGATTGAGTTTATGCGTTGAAGAGAAGGGGTAAGTAGAGACGTGCGAAGCTGCACACCGGGATATACTACCCTGATAGAGCGGAAGTTGGGGCCCAATGAGCAAGCGGGGCATGAGAGTGTCCCTCCGTGGTATGAACCAGAAAAAGAGCCACATGAACGAGGTGATCCCCACGCCGACCTGTCATCGTGGAGGGGCAGAGGCTGACTTTTCGCAGCGCGCCTTGTCCCAAAGATCAGTGGCTCGATTGCAATAAGTCGGTGTTTGGAGCAGGGGAAAGAGACACCTTATAGACAAGTAATCTGGAAAAGGCATCTGATCACTCTCTGCCTTGACCTCCGCAAAAATTCTAACATTTGGACCTATGAAACGGATCATCAGTCTCCTCCTGTTGCTCGGTCTCGCCGCCACATGTTTGACGGCTCAGACGACCTCGCCGATGCAGTCTTCCGACCAAGAAACCCTCGCTCCCGATCTCAACGGCCCCGCTGCCGATGAGTACACCCAATACGCCACCCAAAGTGGCCTTTTGCTGATCGAGCGTACAGACCAAAGTCATCTGCAGATGGGCTACAAGCTCTCTCCTCAGCCTGCGGAGCGCTACTTGACCATTGACCTGCAAGCCGACCGACCCATACAACCCATGGCTTATTTGACCGACCTCGACGGCAACCGCCTCAACGTACAAGCCAAAGCAAACACCGCAGATACCAAGATGACCCTCACCCTCGATGTGCGCCACGTGAAAGAAGGCATGTACTACCTGGTGGTACTCGTACCTGGGGTAGGCCGCACCGAAGGTATGCCCGTCGTCAAGCTCGACGCGGCTCCAGTACTGATCCAGTAACCACTCATGTGTGATCTAGCGATACTTCAAAGTGGTTGAATGGTAGAGTGGTTGATTGATTGAATGGCCTTGTTATCAATAAGTTATAGTGCCTTACAACTTACAACTCTACAATTCTTACGCCACGTAGTATAGTAAGCCGATGCTCTTGGTTAGGGCATCGGTTTTGGTTTGGGACCAACCTCAGCCCGCATTGATTCGTATTTGTTTTGCAGATTGGGTAACTTTTCGGCTGGCAATCAATCAGGAACTAATTATGCGTCAATGGCTGCTGCTTTTGCTGGGAATTGGACTAGGACTGACGCAGACCCTGTGTGCGCAATCTGGAGAAGAGGACTCCAGCGAATTTTTTCGAGATACCACCCGTCGCTTCAAGGTATTTGTCTACGAAGGCACCACCTTCATGACGGGCGAGTTGGCCCCCGTCGACATCACCGCCCAGCCGCCCTCGACACGTGAGCTTCGTCGTGGCCAGCGTCGCCTCGCTCGCTTTACCCGCCTGCGCTACAACGTCCACAAGGTATACCCCTACGCAGTCAAAGTGGCCGAAATCATGGCTCAGGTACAGGCCGAGCTAGACTCTTTGCCCGACCATAGCAGCCGGAAAGACTACCTCAAAAATACTGAAAAGTCGCTCTTCGGCTCCTACGAGAGCGACATTCGCCGCATGAGCCGTTCTCAGGGCAAGGTGTTGGTCAAGCTGGTCTACCGCGAGACGGGCGAGTCGACCTACGAGCTGATCAAAGACAACAAAAGCGGAGCTTCGGCTTTCTTCTGGCAATCGCTCGGCCTGATTTTTGGCGTCAACCTCAAGACCGCTTTTGAGCCAGATCAAGAGAGCGAAGATGCGATGATTGACTACATCGTACAGGACCTCGAGCGGGGAGGCTACAACATTGCTTACAAGCAGTATAACTATCGCCTGCAGTGAATCGCCGCGAAATCCATATCCTTATCGGGCTGATGAGCCTGGCTTTACTAGGCATCGTGGGCTTGCAGGTGCGCCAGATCAGCCAGGCACTGGAGGTCAACCGCCGCAACTTTGACAGCAGCGTCAACGAGGCCCTCAATCAGGTGGTAGATCGCCTGCATAGTGCCGAGATCAAGACCAAATTCGTACGGGTTTCCCGCGAGCTCAACCTCAACCTCGACGACGACAGTCTGAGGGCCGACCCCGACTCCTCGGCCATCGATCAGCGGTACAGGCTGGGGCAAGGCGAAAAGCCCATTGAGCGCCTCGGGCAGCGAGTGTTGATCCGCGACAGTGTCGCGATTGTCACGGAGCAGGAAACCTATCTCAACCTCGACTCCTCCTACTTCGGAGGGGGAGAATTGTCTTACGTCTTTGTCTCGGCTTCTGATCAGGCCGATAGTAGCGACCTGGCCATGGAGGTGCGCGGCCATCCGCGCGTCCTGGAGTTGATGAGCCGCACCCTCGAAGGGCTCTCGGGGATTCAGCGGGAAATCGTAGATCGCATCGACTCGATGCAGCTAGACACCCTCCTGCGGCAGGCCCTCCTCGACCAGGGCATCAAGCTGGCTCCCCGCTTTTTGGTCCGCAACCTCAGCGGTTCGCAGGTGGCCTACCGAGCGCCTCTAGTCCCCCTCGATGACTATCTGAAAACGGGGCATCAAGTACAGCTCTTTCCCTACCTCAGCGGAGGAGACAGGGCCTATCTGCACGTTTTTTTTCCAGATCGACCCCTGCATGCCCTGCGCTCGGTTTGGGTACAAGGGCTGCTTTCGCTGCTGCTCAGCGCCGTGATCATCCTGGGGTTTTGGCTCTCCATTCGCACCATTTTCCGGCAAAAGCGCCTCTCGGAGATGAAGAATGACTTCATCAACAATATGACCCATGAGCTGAAGACGCCCATTGCCACCATTTCGCTGGCTACCGACGCGATGAGCAACGACCGCATTCGTCAAAACCAGGAAGCTCTCGATCGCTACACAGGCATCATTCGCGACGAAAACCAGCGTATGCACCGTCAGGTGGAGCGGGTGCTACAAGCGGCCCGCTTTGACCGGGGAGAAATCGACCTAAAAAAAGAACCCGTAGACGCCCACGAGGTCATCACCCAGGCGGGCGAGACCATCCGCCTCCAGGTGCAGGAGCGGGCCGGACAACTCACCCTGCACCTCGATGCACCGCAGCATCATCTGTTGGCGGATCGGGTTCACCTCAGCAACATCGTCTACAACTTGCTCGACAACGCCAACAAGTACAGTCCTGAGGTGCCCCAGATTCAGGTGTCGACCTCGCAGGTCGATCATCAGCTCGTGATATCCGTGCGCGACCAGGGCCAAGGAATCAGCCCTGCCGATCAGAAGCAGATTTTTAGCCGCTTCTACCGCGTATCGACTGGCAATCGCCACGACGTAAAGGGCTTTGGCCTGGGACTCAGCTACGTCAAGGAGATGAGCGAAGCCCACGACGGTAGGGTCGAGGTAGAAAGTACCCCCGGGGTAGGTAGTGTGTTTCGGGTGTGGCTACCGTTGTGGCAGGGGTAAGTTCAAAGCTCTTGGTGTATATGATTCGAAATTCGTGATCAGTCATTAGGCTTGTACAAACCTTTATGCAAACCGCCGATTTTCGAACAAGATTGCTGCAAAGGCGACCTCAGAGAGGTCGCATATTGATAGTTTGCTGTTAGCCAGTCTATGTTCTCACGGTCCAAGCAGCATAACTGCGGCATCTGAGAGACTACCGTTGGCTATTTCCCCTCCCTTATAATAGGATATCACCGCCAAACCGCCTGCTCGACCGGAGGCCCTTGCTCTACCTCCGGATGCTCAAAGCTGTAGTCGCAGTTTGCTTGAAACCAAGCCTCCATCCCTTTGAGTTCGGGTCCAAACTTTTCGACGCACATGGCCATGCACTCCTGACTGAGCTGCATGTCCCATTGGCCATTGGCATCGGTGTGCAGGCAGTCGCAAAGAGGCTCGGCCTCAGCGGAAGATTGACAGGCCATCAGTCCCAGCGACAGAGATGCCCATAGAAGAAAAAACACTGATTTCATATCGAAGCTAACTCGTAGAGGGGATGAAGAGTTTTGACAAAGCTATGGAACGACTGCCGTGTCGCGGGCTAGGGTGAGCCCCACAAAAACGCCCTGCCCCCCCGAGATATTGGTGTGTAGTTGGGCAGGCTGAGCAAAAGGACTCAAGCTCGCAGCGACGGCGTCGTCTCGGGTATCGATGAAGCGGTAATAATCTTCCGTAATGTGGTAGATGGTAGAGATCAGGGTGTCACCAGAGGTGAAGTCGAAGCCCGTGCCAAAGAGGATGGTTTCTCCGTCAGAAAATCCGTCGTCGAGCACAAAATTTTGCTGCTCTTCAGAGATCCAGGTGGTATCGGTACTTCCCTCTGCCACCTCCGGAAGACGCTTTACGAGCAGGCGTCGATAGAAATTGGGAATTCCGGCCGCGTCTTCGATAGCGGTGAGGATCAAGGCTTGCTCTTGATCGTTGTACTGAATCTCCTGATAAGCAATAGGGACCGGGGCCGGAATGCGAGTCGAGGCAGCGAGGGTGTCGCCCTCGGGGGTGAATACTTCCAGTTGGAAGGTCGATTCGTAGTCTTCCGGAACCAGCTCGATCTCCGGAGAACCGTTGCCGAATCGCGCCGAGGCGTAAATCACAGGCTGTGCCCCCAAAAAATTCCTGACTTCGCGGCTGCTGTCAGTGGCCAGCAAAAGAGACAAGATCTCTGGCGGCAACTCATAGAGGGTCACCTCCTCGCTGCCCCGGCGCACGGTGATCTCCGCTCCCTCCACGTAGTCGAGGGCCAGCGAGTCGAAAAAGCCCACCGTGCGAGAGAGGATCACGAAGTAGGGATTGCCCGGAATGAGGTATGACTCCACCAGTACTTCGGACTCGTACTCAGGTAGGTCGAGGTCGATGGGCTGTGCCAGGTTGCAGGCAGAGAGTAGCAGCAAGAGCAGAAATAAGAAATAAAGGCTACGCATAGGCATGGCGCTAAAGCGATTTTGATTGTGATGACCTCAGGCGTGAGGATCGTTCAAAATTTGAAGTTATAGGTAACAGAAGGTAGGATCGGAAAGAGAGACACCGCCTCGGCGCGGTAGTTCAGGCTACTATCGGCCACCTCATTGCGCACGAAGTAGACGTTGCGTCGGTTGTAGGCGTTGTAAGCGCTGATGGTGAGATCAGACTCGCCCCACTGCGGAAAAAACTTGATCACCACGCCCAGGTCCATCCGATGGTAGGCGGGGAGGCGATCTTGGTTTCTTTCGCCATAAATAACCAGAAAGCTTGGTTCGAGCGCAACGCCTCCGGTGAGGAGGTCGGGTCCGATGAATCCCCCAGCGCCACGGGGAAAGGTGGTGGCATTACCAGTGCGATACTCCCAAGAGGCGCTCACACTCCAGCGACGGTTGAATTCGTAGATGGTAACGATCGAGATGTCGTGGCGGCGGTCATTGCGGGGGTGAAAGCGATCTCCATCGTTGATGGCGATATTTTCGATCTCACTGCCAGAAATGGGCTGCCCGCGAAATTGACGCCAAGACCAGGCCAGGGTATAGCCAATCCAGCCGGTGAGCTTGCCTGCCGTTTTTTCGATGTAAAATTCATTGCCGTAGGCCGACCCTTTCCCAAAGACAAACTCAGTCTCCAAATCATCATTCACAAACAGATTGGCCCCATCCTTGAAGTCGATCTGATTTTGTAGCCATTTGTAATAAATCTCATTGCTGAGCAGCCACTTATCGCCCAGCACGACGGTGATGCCCATGGCCACCTGATCGGAGATTTGGGGCTTGACGTTGCGGTTGGAAGGATACCAGATGTCGGTCGGCAAGGAGGTGCCACTTGCTGCCACCAGATGTAGGTATTGGCTCATGCGCGCATAGCTGGCCTTGAGCGAGGCTTTGTCGCTGAGGCTAAACTTGGCTGAAGCCCGGGGCTCAGGGTTGAGGTAAGCGATGCCATCCGAAGCAAAGCCCGACAAGCGCATCCCCAGGTTGATCTTGAGACGTGGGCCCCATTCGAATTCATCCGAGAGATAAAGCCCCATCTCGGTGCCGTAGTAGTTGCGGCCCGCGTCGAAGTCAAAGGTGCTATCTACCGAGCCTGCATCGAGATTGCCCACCACAAAGGTGTGGTAGATCCCCTGGGCCCCAAAGCGGAAGGTATGCCGGGGCAGCGGCGTCCAGGTAAAATCCGTGCGACCGGCCCAGTCTGAGATCTTTGAGCCCAGGCTCAGGGTGAAGATATCGACAAACTCAGAGGTGAGCTCGTATTCATAGTCGGTATAAGACACCGCCGTGTTGACAAAAAAGTTGGAAGAAAAGAAGTGGTTCCAACGCAAGCCCAGGTTGGTGTTGCCCCAGGCAAAGCGTGCGGAAAAGTCTTCCCCATCTTCGAAGCGAAAGCGATCTCGGCCCAGGTAGCCACTCAGGTATAGCTGATCTTTGTCGCTGATCTCGTAGTTGATCTTGGCATTGAAGTCGTAGAAAAAATATCCAGGGATGGTCGCCCAATTCTCATTGTCCTGATTGATCTCGTTTAGCCCGTCGGTGATCAGATCGACGTAGGTGCGGCGGCCCGACACTACGTAGGAGACTTTATCTGATCCCAAGGGGCCCTCCAGGGTGAGGCGAGAGGCAATCAAGCCCAGCCCTCCGGTGCCCGAAAATTTCTTGCGGTTGCCTTCTTTCAGCTTGACGTCGATCACCGAAGAGAGTCGCCCCCCGTAGCGAGGCGGAAACCCCCCTTTGTACAGCTCGACATCCTTGACGGCATCGGAGTTGAAGGTACTGAAGAAGCCAAAGAGATGAGAGGGGTTGTACAGCACCGTGTTGTCTAGCAGCACCAGATTTTGGTCTGAGCCTCCTCCCCGCACAAAAATGCCCGAGCTTCCTTCGCTACCAGACGAAACCCCCGGCTTGAGCTGCAAGGTCTTGATGATGTCTACCTCCCCAAACAGCGCGGGGATCTTCTTGGCCTCCCGAATCGATACCCGCTCCACGCTCATCTGGGTAGAATTGAGCTGCTCTTCGAATGACTGTGCCTCGATCACTACTTCGTCGAGACTGGCGGGCGAGAGTTCTACGTCGATTTTTTGATCCTCATCCAACTTGACCCTGCGGACCACGGTCTCGAACCCCGCAAACACGTAGCGAATCTCGACCGAGTCTCCGTTGGCGGGCAAGCTAAGGCTGTAAAAGCCATAGTCGCTGGTGTAGACTCCTTTGCTCAAAGCCGGAGCCACTACCGAGGCCCCGATGACAGTTTCGCCCGATTTGGCTTCGCGCACGACGCCACTGATCGTAAGAGACGACTGGCCCAATATGGCGGTGGGTAGACCTATGAACAGGCAAAACAGGCACACCAAAACCCAGGCTGGAGAGAAACAACGCTGCAGGGACCGCCCACGTTGGGGCAGAAGAGCGAAATGGCTAGACATGCTAAATACTAGTTGAGAATATGAAGAGACCATGACCCTGTCGACGGCGACAGGTCAGCGGCAGAGGTAGTAGTCGATCTATTGATAAAGTGGAGCCAACGGCCCTTTGTTTCAAACGGGAGGTCCTGCGCTTGGTTAATCTTTTTTCATCTGATAGACGAAACCGGCGGCCCCAATCTTTTCCACGAATCCGATTTTGTGCAGCCCTTTTAGGCTGTCACCTGCATGCGCTCGCGCATTTGGAAGAGCTCTCGCAAGCACTGAGCCGTCAGCACGGCATCCTCCAGGGCGTTGTGCTGCTCTCCCTCACGATGAAAGCCAAACATCCCAGCGATTGCTTCGAGGCTGCGGCGCTTGGGAGTATGCATGCCCGCTCGCTCTAATATGGGAAAAAGATAATATGACAAGGTGTGCAAATCGACCAGTGTATTGCTAAACGGCCACTTGAGATGCTCTTCGCGGTAGGCAAACTTCAAAAAGTTGATGTCATTGATCACCGACTGCCCACAGATCAAGGTGCCGCGCAAAGCGCTGCTGCGCTGTCGATCATCCAGGCCAGAGAGCTTGCGCCCCATGCTCTGCAAGATCCAATCCTCAAACGCCGGCAGCACCTCATTGATCATCGGCGCTTCTTCGAGGTCTTCCATAGTCAGGCCGTGTACTTCCAGGGCGGGCAGCGAGTAGCTCTCCTCGTTTTCGGGATACACGTTGGTCAGGTAGCGGTCCAATTCATGCCAAGACTCATCGTAAAGGGCCGCGCCAATTTGGATGATCTCGTGCCAGCCAGGTTCCAGGCCAGTCATTTCAAGGTCGAGGACGAGGTAGTGCATGGTAAAAAAATCGGTTGAATGGTTCAGAGATGGATCGATGTCCCCAACATCCTCACTCCCCCTGCTCCGACTGCGCCAGAATAGCATTTACATCAGGGTCGCGCTCGAAGGTTTGCTCCAGGGAGATGAAGGTCTCCGTGCGTCGCACTTGCGGGATCGCCTGGATGCGATTGACCAAGAGCTCGCGCAGGTGAGGGGTATCCCGGCAGTAGACCTTGACAAAAATAGCGTAGGCCCCTGTGGTGTAGTGGCATTCGGTGATCTCGGGAATCTGGGCCAGGTGGGTGAAGATTTCTTCGAATTCGTTGCACTTTTCCAGGTAAATCCCTAAAAAAGCACAGACCCCCAAGCCCAGCTTACGATAGTCCAACTGCAAGCGCGACCCGAGGATCAGCTTCATCTTCTCCAGCTTTTGGATACGCAGATGCACCGTGGCGCCAGAGACGCCACAGAGGCGAGCAATTTCGAGGTAGGGAATACGGGCGTCTTTGCGCAGAAGGTCCAGGATCTTGCGATCCAGTTTATCCAGTTGAATAGGATGGCTCATGGGGAGATGCTAGCGTCGGATTGGCGGCAAATATGGGAAAATTCAAGCATTCATCGATGAAAATGTCGACCTGGCGAAGGATGGTTACTTTCCCCCAAACATGTCTCTTATGCTGCTGGCCTCTTCGGGGCTGATGCGCCCGGATAGCAACAGGCGCAATTCACGGCGCTTCTGCGCCTCGGCGTACATCCTGACCTCTTCTTCGGTCTCTGGCATCATCGGCGACACCGGAATCGGGCGCCCCGACTGATCCACCGCCACAAAGGTGTAGTACGCGGTATTGGACTCACGCCGCTCACCAGTGGTCAGGCTCTCGACCGCCACATCGATACGCACCTCCAGCGAGGTGGTAAAGCTCCGGGTAACCTTAGCCTCCAAAATCACGATCGACCCTAGCGGAATCGAGCTGGTGAATTCCACAAAATCGACTGCGGCCGTGACCACGGTGCGATTGGTAGCCCGCTGCGCAGAAATGGCCGCGATCACATCCATCCACTGCAACAACTTCCCCCCCATCAGGTTGCCCAGATTATTGGTATCGTTGGGCAGCACCAGTTCGGTTTTCAGGGTATAGGTACTAGAAACAGGCTTACTCATGGCGCAAAGGTACACAACTATGCCCAGCTTGAAAGCCTCACCGTCCAGCCTTTGGTTGCCCCTGAAAGGAACCTGCCTGCCCCTGACGAGGGTCTAGCCGCGCCTGCCACCACTGCCCCACCACGTAGAGCGCCATCATGGTGCTGGCAATCATCAGTACCGGGGGCCACAGCACCCACCAGGCTCCCGGATCTTGTCGCAGATTGCGCAGCAATCCCCCCCAACTGGCCGACCCCTCTACCAGACCCAAGAAAGCCAGGGTCGACTCCATGAGCAAAAAACTTCCCGCCGAAAAAGCAATGGCAAAGAGAAAGGTCGGCAGCACGTTGGGCAGGAGGTGCCGCGCCAGAATGCGCCGCTCCGCTAGGCCCAGGCTGCGGGCGGCTTCCACGTAGGCTTGCTGCTTTTCGCGTAGCAACTCCGCTCGGATCAGCCGGGCCATACGTGGCCAGCCCACCAAGGCCAGCAAGAGTAGCAGGGTGCCTGGCTCGCGACGCGGGGTAAGGCTGGCCAAGGCCAAGATGAGCAGCAACCCCGGCAAGCTATCTAGCACCTCGATGACACGATTGAGCAGCAGATCGAGCGGTACCGCGCGCCGCGGACGCCTGCGCAGCCCCCACATCGCGAGCAGATGCATGCCACCTACCGCGCTCAGGGCCAAGCCTAGCCGCAGCCAGAACCATGAAGATTCCTCCGCAGGAGGCCACACCCCAAAGCCATAAAACCAGGCTAAGAAGAGGCTCACGCCCATAATCCACAGATAGCCTCGGGGTACCTGCCAGCCCTCATCACCCCAGAAGCCACTCACCGTACCGATGATGATCCCTACGGTCCAGGCCAATAGCGCCGCCAGCAAGGCCACCCACAGCGACTGCCTGGCCCCGTGGATCAGGCAGGCCAGCACATCGCGGCCATCGAAATCGGTCCCCAAAAGATGCCCAAAGCGCGAGGCCTCGGCCTCATTCAGCCCTGCGATATCGGGGGCCCAGCCCGGCGGTTTGAGGGCATCATTGCTGCCCGCAGGGCCATAGGGGATCGGTGCGTACTGGGCGGCGAGCCCTACTGTGCGCGGCCAATCCACTGCCCCCAGGGATTGCTCGGGCCTGCGTTGGCCCTCGGCATCGCGCAGGGCATACCAGCGACCCGGATGGGCGCGAGGATAAAGTGTATCGCCGTGGTATTCGACCCGCGTGGGGAGGTCATTGGCTAGCCAAGGAGCCAGCAGACCCACCACGAGCAACAGGCCCAGCCAACCGAGCGACACCCAATAGGCCCTGCTTCCCGGCCTGTGGCCGCGAATTTGCTGCTGGTGAACCCATCCCTTGACTGAGCGGAGCATCTGTGGCTGTATTCTGGCGAAAGCGGAGTGCCAAAGATAGCCACGGTCTGCCGATTTTTGCCAAGTGGATAGAAATGAATCATGGTGTCGCCAGATCCGTATCTTTGCCAGCCTTACGTAATGTTTCTCATGGACGAAGCCACCCTGCTCAAACTCTGCCAGTACTGCGCCTACCAGGACCGCTGCACCAGCGAAATCGAGCAAAAACTTACAGACCTGGAAGTGCCTCCGCCGGAGCAAGCCCCCTACCTGGCCTACCTCGAGGCCGAGCAATTTCTCGATGATCGGCGCTACGCCGGGAGCTTTGTGCGAGGCAAACACCACCACAAAGGTTGGGGCCGCCTCAAGATTCGCCATGCGTTGCGCGGCAAGGGGCTATCGGCTGCCTTGATCGAAACTGCTCTGCGCGAAGAACTAGATCCCGCCAGTTATCAGCAGACCCTCATCCGCCTGGCCAAAAGCAAGTGGCAGCAGTGGCAGGGAGAGCCACCGCTAAGCCGCAAGGACAAAACCAGCCGCTTTCTGTTGCAGCGCGGCTACGCCTGGGAAGAGATTCACCCGGTGCTAGCTGATTTGGAAGCCCAATAGCAGGCGGGTCCGCCTCACTCTTCCTTGACATGGCCTTTGGGCCGGGTGTAGGACCGTTTTCCCTTTGGAGGGGTTTCACCCCCTGTGTCCCCCGCCAGGCTGCGGAGGTAAAAAACAGCTTTTAGGAACGTTGACCTACACCCTCTGGGCCAGCCGATGAAAAGGATCGGGCAATTCTTTCTATCTTTGGAGCCCAAAATTCCTGGTATGCGCTGCCTGATTGGTTCGTTTGTCCTCTGGCTGATAAGCCTGGGCGTGGGTTGCCAGTCCAAACCTGATCGGCCTTTCCACTTTCGTGAAGAGTGGGTACCTGAGTATGAATTGCCACCTTTGCTGGAGATGCCAGCGGGGACCCCGATCACTACCCGAGATGCCTGGGAGGCGCATCGGGCCACCCTTCTGGAGACGTATCGGCAGGAAATCTACGGAGCCGCTCCGGAGGGAGTATTGGACAGCGTACGCATCATCCGTGCCGACACCGCCCTGGGGCTTTGGGGGGGACTGGCCGACCGCTTTCAGTACCGCATGCAGTGGTGGCGGCAGGGTCGCTCGCAGGCCGCCGACTTGCTACTGTATCTTCCGGCGCGGGCCTCTGAGCCAGTGCCCACTTTCCTGGGGTTGAATTTCTCTGGCAATCAGACGGTGCAGCCTGACACAGGCATCTGGCTCACCCGCAGTTGGGTCCGCAACGATAGCAGCCTGGGTATCTCTGAACATGTAGCTACCGAAGCGTCGCGCGGCGGCCTGGCCCATCGATGGCCAGTCCCGCATATGGTGAGCCGAGGCTATGGCCTAGCGACGGTCTACTGCAGCGACATCGCGCCTGACTACGCGCGAGCCTTTGATCAGGGGGTATATCCGCTCTTCTACCGCTCGGGACAGACCCACCCTGATTCGGCAGGGTGGGGAGCCATCTCCGCCTGGGCCTGGGGGCTGAGTCGTACCCTCGATTGGCTGGGTGAATTGGCGAGAGTAGATCATCGTCGGGTAGCGGTGATGGGGCATTCCCGCCTAGGCAAAACGGCCCTTTGGGCGGCAGCACAAGATCAGCGCTTTGCCATGGCCATCTCCAACAACTCGGGCTGTGCGGGGGCAGCATTATTTCGTCGTGGCTTCGGCGAAAATATTTGGGCCATCAATGACATCGCTCCTCATTGGTTCAATGACTACTTTCCCCAATACAGCCAGCGCGAGGCCTCACTGCCCGTCGATCAGCATCAGTTGCTGGCCCTGTTGGCGCCTCGCCCCCTGTACGTAGCCAGTGGGGAGGGCGACATGTGGTCAGACCCAAAGGGCGAATACCTCGGAGCCTACTATGCCTCCCAAGCTTACTCCCTTTATGGCATGACCGGGCTCACTGAGCCAGAACCCCCTGCCGTCAACCAGCCCCAAAAACAGACCATCGTAGGCTATCACATGCGCAGCGGCAAACACGGCGTGAAGGCCTACGATTGGACCCAGTACCTCGACTTTGCCGACCGCTGGCTGAAGTAGTGCTCGTAACTCGAAATTGAAAGTCCGTAGGATTGTCCCGCAGGTACAACCCCTGAGTAAGCCAATATGAACGGAAGGTAAACGCTGTACCTGACCACCTTATCCCCTTATCCCCTTATCCCCTTATCCCCTTATCCCCTTATCCCCTTATCCCCCTAGCCGTTCATACAGGTGAGCCTACCAAGCCCGCATGCCGTTTGGCCCGATCCTTATCTCCCATATCCACCAGGCCAAGGCCCCCAGATAGATGATCGTGGTTAGGTGGAGGTCTTCGAGGTAGGCTGGCGTCCGGTAGGTGAAGTAGCTCAGCGGCAGTAGCAAGCCCCACACTAGCGCCCAGCGCCAGCGCGTGAGCACACTCAGAGCTAGCAAGGTGGTAGCGTACCAAGGGTGGACGACCGGCGAAAAGAGGGAGTAGATCGCAAAGATCCACAGCATGGCCGCAGGCAGAGTGCGCAACTGGGGCTCTCGTTCAGTGAAGGCAAACAGTAGCATCAGCACCATGCTGCCCAGCGCCAGCCAAGTGCCCACTTCATCGATGAGGTTGCGCCCGTAAATTTGGTAGCCCACCCAGCGTACCAAGTAGTAGACGCTGGCGTTGAACTCGAACTGATGGAAATACAGCTCGATGCTAGCTGCTAGGTTTTGGACCGTAGCCAGGTCTAGGATCAGGGTGAAAGTGGTCGCCGCGACCGCGAGCACCCCCGCAGCATAGCCCACTGTGCGCCAGAAGCCCAGGCGTCGCAGCAGTAGCGGCAGCAGCATCAGGGGCAGCAGTTTGACGATCACCCCCATCGCCAGGCTCAGGGCCGAAGCCCACCAGTGTGATTTCCCCAGCCGATGGAGCAGCCAAATGGCCCCCAGCAAGGCGGTGATCATAAGCGCTTCGAAGTGGAGGTTGCCGCAAAGCTCCATCACTGCCAGGGGATGCAGGGCATAGAGCGCCACCCAGCGCTGAGGTAGGTACCAGTGGCGCAGCAGTTCGCGCAGCAACCACAGGCTACCCCCTTCTGCCGCCAGCACGAAGAGCTTCATCACCCACACCGCCCCCGCGACGGAGTGGGGCGAAAGGATAGCCGCCAGCCAAAAGATCCCCTGCAAGATGGGGGGATAGATGGTGTAGTACTCGGGCGAATTGAGCCCAGCGAATAGCTCCGCCGTGAGGCCCAGTTCGGCGGCCCGTGCCGGGTCGGCCATGATCTCGCGCGGCAATTGCGCGAAAGGATTGACCCCGTGGGACAGCAGTCGCCCGTCCCATATGAAGCGGAAGTAGTCATCCGACCAGGGCGGAATGGCCCCGGTGGCCAGCCCCCGCCAGCCCAGACCTGCCAGCAGGCTCCAACGAGCGGCCTGCCGGTCGGCTCGGGCCGAGCGCGCGATCGTGCGACCCGGGCGCAGGTCCAAGCCCAGCCGCCACAGCAGCAGCAGATAAC
>CAYVAP010000002.1:0-15684 GCA_964449365.1 uncultured Bacteroidia bacterium | reverse complement strand
GCAACCCCCACGCACTGATCAGCGAAGCAAAATCTTCGCGCGGGGTGGCATAGAGCAGTCTACCGAAGCCCAGCGTCATGGCTCCCCACAGCAGCCAGCGCAGAGATGAAGGACGGGAGAACTCCCGTGGAGCAGAGATACGGCGGGGCAAGTGCAGCACAAGCGACTTGGTTACGGACAATACCGAGGGCCAAAGGTAGGAGAAACATTCACACAGAAATGTCTGTTATCATGCGGATTCCAACTTTTTACGTTCCTTTCCCCGTTTCACATTTTCCACCCAATCAACCATTCCCACCATGGCCAACTATCTCGCAGTGGGGGCCACTGTCCCCGATATCAAAGTTACGGATCAGGCTGGCAATGAAGTGAGCTTGCACGACTTCAAGGGCAAAAAGGTCGTTCTCTTTTTCTACCCCAAGGCCAACTCTGGCTCTTGTACCAAGGAGGCTGCCAGCCTGCGCGACGCCTACGCCGAGCTGCAAGCCCAAGGCTACGAGGTGCTCGGCGTAAGCCCCGACAAGCAAAAGGCCCTACAAAACTTCATCACCAAGCAGGAGCTGCCCTATTCGCTGCTCTCTGATCCTGAGCACGAGCTGACCAAAGCTCTCGGGGCCTGGGGCGAGAAGCAGATGTACGGCAAGACCTACGAAGGATTGCTGCGTACCACTTTTCTGCTCGACGAAGAGGGCAAAGTCACGCACGTGATCGAGAAGGTGAAGTCTCCTACCCATGGGCAGCAAGTGCTGGAAACCATCGGTTGACCGCTGGTCATCCAACGGTCAAGGCCCCGGACACGCGACCCAAAGCGCGTAATCCGGGGCCTTCTGCGCTCATACCGCAGGGGACTCTGGTTCCGTCCCGGAGCGGAAATTATCTAGATAGCTGCGTCAGCCCCATCTCCATGGTGCCAAAGGCATCGCGGATGGGATCGAGGATCAAGGAAGGGAAAACCCCGAAGAGGATGATCAGCCCCACGAGCAGGGCGATCCCTGCTACCGGTATGCGGGCAAAAGCAAAGGTGGTTTGGGCGGTTTTTTCACTCTCATCGCGGAAAAACATCTGTACGATCACGCGGATGTAGTAAAATGCACCCACCACCGAACTGAGGATACCCACCACGGCCAGGGCTACGTAATCGCCCTGAATGGCCGATAGGAACACTTGATACTTGCTCATGAAGCCGGCTAAGGGGGGGATGCCTGCCAGCGAAAAGAGGAATACCGCCAGCGCCCCCGCGAAGTACGGTGCGCGCTTGCCCAGCCCTTGCCAGTGATCAAACTCTGTGTCGGCAAATTCGCGCTCAGCCATGCCGATCAGGCCGAAAGCTCCAACATTCATCAAGGTGTAGATAAACATGTAAAAGATCACTGCCTCGAAGCCAAATTCCAGGGCGATGATGCCCAGCAGCACGTAGCCCGTGTGGGCGATGCTGCTGTAGGCGAGCATCCGCTTGAGGTTGGTTTGTTGCACGGCGACGATGTTGCCGTATAGCATGCTGAACAAGGCCGAAATGGCCACCACGGTATTGATTTTTTCAAATGCTACCAACTGCACCTTCTGCATAACCATGGCCAGCGCCACGAAGGCCGACAGTTTGGAGCCTGTCGCCATAAAACCTGCCAGCGGGGTAGGAGTACCCGTGTACACGTCGGGGGTCCAGTTGTGGAAGGGAAAAGCCGCTATTTTGAAGAGGAAACCGATCAGCATCAAGCCAGCCGCCACGTAAAAAAGGGCTTCATTTTCTTGCATGCGGGCCAGCGACTCGGGCGAGCCCAGCAGGGCAAGATTGGTATAGCCCGTGAGGCCGTAGACCAGCGAGATACCAAATAGGAGAAAGGCGGAGGCAAAAGCCCCTAGCAGGAAGTATTTGAGGCCCGCTTCGTTGGATCTGGGGTCGGTCTTGAAGAGGGCCGCGAAGATGTACAGGCAGATCGACATGGTTTCCAGACCGATGAAGGTCATGACTAGGTCGTTGGCGTTGGCTAGCATGATCATACCCAGCACCGCAAATACCAGGAGCGGGTACACCGAGTATACCTCTCGCTCTTGCCGTAGCAGGTAGTCTGGCAGGAAAAAAAGCGTCAGTACCCCCGAGAGACATAGCAGCAAATGTACCATGGGGGCGATGCCGCCGGTTTCCATCATGCCAAAAAAGATGATGCGGCCACCCTCAGGCGCGATCAGTACCGCCCAAAGGCCCGAAGCCACCAAGCCTGCTGCCGTCAGCCAGGGGATAGGCGCTCGCACCTCAAAGGCGTCTAGCAGCATCAAGACCAGCCCAGTAAGTAGCAGCAGCAGCATGGGCAGGGCGTGGGTGGTAGAGCTACCCAAGGCTTCGACACTAAAGAGGAATTGATCCATCCGATCCGGTTGATTGGTTTGCGGGCTAAATTAGAAGTTTTGGGGGCCACTTGCAACGTTCGACGGGCTGGATCAGCAATTTGGGAGAGCTTGGTGAGGCCCTATCTATGTAAAACGCGCAGCTCCCGGCAAGAGGCTGCGCGCGTTTCAAGGTGGTGGATCATCCATTTAGGAAGGCTGCTGAGGCACTATGGCCGAAGCACTGATGGCTATTCAACCTTGGCCAACTGCACGTTGATTTCGAGATCTACCTCCCGGCTCACGACCAGGTTGCCAGCTTCCGTGGCGGCGCTCCACTTCAGGCCATAGTCAAAGCGATCGATCTGCCCTTCGAGCTTGAAGCCAGCCTTGGTATTGCCATAAGGGTCCTTGACCGTACCGCCATAAGTTACGTCCAAGGTGATGGGCTTGGTGGTGCCGTGCATGGTCAGGTCGCCCTTCAGCTCATACTGGTTGCCCTTCTTTTTCTTGAAAGAAGTGCTCTTGAAGGTCAGTTTGGGGTAATTTTCTGCGTCGAAAAAGTCAGGGCCTTTCAGGTGACCATTGCGCTTTTCGTTTTCGGTATCGATAGAGCTAATGTCGGCAGAGAATTCGATGTCTGCGCCTTCGAAATCGTCGCCTTGTGTAATGATGGTACCTTCGTAGTCATGAAACTGACCGTCGACTTCCGTGATAACCAGGTGGGTAACTTCGAAGCCAATCTTGCTGTGTGATTGGTCAAAAACCCACTTGGTCTCAGCGTTCATTTGGGCCAAAGCAGATGCACTCAGCAGAGCAGCGAGCAGCAACAAAACCGCAGATTTGAAGAGAGTTTGCATGAGGGTAATAGTTTGATGTTTGAACAGTTGTTTAGTCCATAGGTAGACCGCATCGTGCCTAAATTTTGCACCTACGGTACTCAGGTCCATAAACGATGTTTCAACATCAAGGTTTGACTTCAAGGTCAAAAAAGCATTTCTCTCTGCCAGACGACCAGCATGTGCATCGCAAAGCTCTTTTTCTGCCCCGACTCTGAATATGGGGTTGGGGCGCGATTTTGTTTTTTTTTGCGTTCCCTTTTCACACCAGAATCATCCTTTTTCACATGTCATATCGCCGCACCATTTGGCTTCACCCCCAGGACCCTCATTGCGTACAGATCATCGATCAGCGGTACTTGCCGCATCAGACCCTCATCGCCGACCTGCGTAGCAGCGAAGAAGCCGCCCGGGCCATCGCGGAGATGTGGGTGCGGGGCGCTCCGCTGATTGGGGCCATGGCGGCCTGGGGTGTTTATCTCGCGGCGCTGGAAGCCAAGTCTCCCGATGCGTCTGCCGATCATCTGGCCCGGCAAATCGAGTGCTTGGGGCAGACCAGACCCACGGCCGTCAACCTACATCGGGCGCTGCAGCGCATGCAAGAGAGGCTGGAGCCGATCCATGACCCCGTATCGCGCGTGGAGCGAGCGCGTGAAGAGGCTCAAGCCATCACAGATGAAGACGTGGCGATCAGCCGCGCCATCGGTGAGCATGGGCTGGCTTTGATCGAGGCGATCGCCCACCAAAAGCCGGGCGAGCCCGTGCAGATCATGACTCATTGCAACGCCGGTCGAATGGCCACCATCGAGTATGGCACCGCCACGGCCCCCATTTACCTAGCGCATGAGGCAGGGATTGCTGTGCACGTGTGGGTGAGTGAAACGCGCCCCCGTAACCAAGGGGCTTTCATCACAGCCTGGGAACTGGCCGAGGCGGGCATTCCTTACACGGTAATCGTAGACAACGCCGCCGGCCACCTGATGCAGCACGGGCAGGTGGACCTGTGCTTTGTGGGCACCGACCGCACCACGCGCACAGGCGACGTAGCCAACAAGATCGGCACCTACCTCAAAGCCCTGGCGGCCCATGCCAACGGTGTGCCCTTTTACGTATGTCTGCCCTCTACCACCATCGATTGGACCATGAGCGATGGCCTGGCTCAGATCCCTATCGAAACCCGCAGTCAGAAAGAAGTCACTCATCTGACAGGTTGGGTGGAAGACAAGCAGATCCGGGAGGAAATACGCCTCACACCGGCCCTTAGTCAGGCCATCAATTATGGCTTCGACGTAACTCCCGCGCGCTACATCACCGCCCTGATCACCGAGCGCGGCATCTGCGAAGCCAGCGAGGCAGGATTGCGGGCCTTATTTCCCGTCGAGGCGGCGGCGCAAACTTGATTTGGGGGCATAGGGAACTTTTTGCACCTTTGCTGCGTTTTATTACCGTATCATGATATCATGAAATGAACAAAAGTACGAATCATCGGCCTTTTACCTCATTTCACATTTTGACTCACAGCCATTAATATCTGACCTCGTATGGCAATCCCTATGTCCGTTCCTTCTCAGCCCAAACTCCGCGACGATCCCAGCAAGGTACGCCGCATCGCACGCATGATGAAGACTGTCGGGCATCCCTCTCGCCTGCTCATCGTCGAGCTGCTGCTGGAGCACGGCAAACTTCCCGTAAAAGATATCTACGCCGCCGTGGATATCAGCCAGTCCAACGCTTCACAGCACCTCAAGGCCCTAGAAGACATTGGTATACTTACCTCCGAGCGAGAAGGCAAAAACATATGCTACTGGGTACAAAATATGACTGTGAGCAAATTGCTCCAATGTGTCAATGAGTGTACCGATTGCTAGTGAATTTGATTCGAAATTGGCGATCAGCGATTCGTAATCGAAAGTAAACTTAGCCGCTTGGGGCGGCCACTGAGTGAGCCAAGAGGAAAGGAAGGTATACTTTAAAGTGGTTGAATGATAGAGTTGTTGATTGATTGAATGGCTTTGTTATCCATAAGTTATCGTGTCTCACAACGCTACAATCCTTACGCCACGCAGTATAAATTCTGTACCTGACCACCTTATACCCTTATTTCCTTATACCCCTGACCGTTCATACAGGTGAGAGAGAAAACGAGCGGGAACGGTGAAAACGCCCTACTTGGTAAATGCATACCGTATTCCGCATACCGTTCATGCAGGTGAGCTGAGTTGCGTGATATGATGCGCTTCCCAGGGGTGAGGAAAATCTAATGCTTCATGCGCGGCGCGTAGCCGTGCAGCCTGACTCTCATCTTCCGCTTGAGCCAACAATTGATCCAGGCTACGCTCTACAAAGAGGAACTCGATATGTCCTCCCTGCTGTCGGCAATATTCGGCCACGTGGCTGCGTACCTCTGCATCTAGCGGCAGGCCGTCGATCACTACGTGCTGCTGTTCGCGCCCATACACCGACACAAAGTGCTTGAGTTGCCGTAGTTGACTCTCCCGCGTGTGTGGATCTGTGAACTTGAGATCGAGCGCCATGGCATGGTAATATTTGAAATGCCCGAGTCCCTGCGCCTCGACCTCGGCCCGGTGATCTTGGGCACTACCAATCACGATCACTGCGGTAAACAAAGGCTTCTGATGGCTGGACCTGTTGACTTGCAGCAGCCGCTTGGTGAGCCGCAGATCCTGTTTCAGGCTGTACCAAAGGGCATTTTTTTGCTGGTAGCCTACCGTCTGATAGTGGGCCTGTACGTCCTCAAAAGGCCCTATCTCGTAGTGGACCTGTGGCACGATCTTTTGGTTGAACTGAAGGATCAAGTTAAGTACGTCTTCTTTCTTTTCGCAGATGCGGCCCACGATGTCAAAGTGAGCAAAAATACCCATCAGGCGCAAGTCTGTACGGGTAGCTAGACGCTTGTAGGCGTCGATGGGTTGCTGGCGCAGTCCCCACTGCAAGGGCACCGCGTGGTACTTGACTAGGTCAAGGATGCGCCTGCGCTGCGGCGTCGATATCTCGGGCCGCCGTAGCAGCAAATCGCGAGCAGGGGCTAGCCCTGCGCGCTCGTGGCCCTTGGCACTCCATCGGTTTCGTCGCCATTGGGTGACCGTGACCTTACCAATGTCGTGCAGCACCGAGGCCCAGTAAAGTACCTCGTGATCATGCTCGTCGAGCTCGAATTGGGACGACTCTGTTTGATAGGCCGCCAGCACCATCTCGGTGTGCGTGAGCACGTTGCCCTCAGCATGATAGCGAGGATTTTGCTCGGTAGCCTGCATGGCGTCCAGCAGGAGAGGGGGAAGGGGTAGATTCATCTGATCGATCGCGCTGAGAGAAGAACTTTGGTCGGTATGAAAATGAGGCAACGACGGCTCAGAGGTAGGACCAGTCATAAAACGGTGAGTGAAAAATGGTTGAAAATTTATAAGATAACGGGAGGAGCATCGTGGGGGTTTGCCGATGATGCTGCAAACAAAACAGGCACCTCATAGACTGAGATGCCTGTTTGCAGATTATTTGGTTCGTACTTGCTACCGATGAGAAGAGAGTACTCACCGGAAAACGACGCGCATCAGGGCAAGTTGGGGATAGACTTGATGCGGTTGCGGAAATAGGTCATGGAGCCATTGTTGCTGAGGCCATTGCGCAGCACAGGAAACTCTGCCATGAGCAACTGGACCTCATCTTGATCGAGTTGACGACTTTTGCCGGTAAAATTGTTGTGCACGGCCCAGCGGGAGGAAGACTTTCTGATGTAATACATGCCTCGAAAAGTTAAATTCTTCACAAATAACGAGAAGCCCCTGAAGAAACCGAGTGAAAAATAAAGGTTCGTTACATCTGTTGACAGGGAAAAAAGCTCTGTCGGTAAAAAACTGAGGATCAAAAGGAAGGAAGGAAGGATGATCCGTTTTTCTGCCCGACATGCATCAGTAATCGAGATTCTGCGGTGTTTGGTTGCGACAAAATGCGACGTTTTCCGAAAAAATCTTACATCGCAGGCAGCTCGCACTCGGTGGGCGATACACTCCCGAGCGAGCCATCGCCTACTCATCACTGGCTTCCCGCAAATAGTAAGCAAGATTCAGGCCGAATTGAGCCAACCTCTCAGGCGATTCCTCCGTCAAAACCTCCATCTGCGGACATATTTACATAGAAGTTTCCGCTCCCGGAAAAATTGAGTTATTTCCCGCTCCAGAAGCAGCTTTGCCCCGTAGCCAGGGTTTTTGAGTTGCCACGCCTGGTCCTCTTCCCAAATGAACCTTCGCAGATGAATTACTTCCGACTGATTGGTTGTTGCCTTTGGTTTGTGGCCCTGCTTGCGCCCACCCAGGCCCAGTTGGGGCCATATTATCGCTATGAACACCTGGACCTGTACCGGGATGCTCAGGAAATGTTCGACCAAGGCATCTATGGCCCTGCCATGCAACGGGCCTCCCGATTTCTGGCCGAAACCAAAAACCTCCGCGCAGGTGAGGCCACCAATGACCTCCGAGCCGAGGTACGCTACATCGAGGCAGCCAGCGCCTACTTTTTGCAGCGCGACCGCGCCGTCAGCTTGCTAGAAGCCTTTCGCGAAGATTTTGTCTCTCATACCAAAGCTGATCGCGCCGCCTATCTATTAGGGGAATATCACTTTGAGCGGGGCGAATTCGAAGAAGCCATCGAGGTGTACCAGGCCGCCCTCAACGGTGGGGCCTTGCAGGGCGCAGCCCTCAACCAACTGCGCTACCACCTGGCCTATTGCTACTACATGGATCAGCAAGTAGCCCCGGCCCTCGACTTGTTTCAAGCTTTGGCCACCATCGACCAAGACAACCCCCACCAGGAGGATGCTCGCTACTACCGGGCGGTGATCCTCTACGAAGGGGCCGACTACGAGGGCGCGCTCGACGCCCTGCGCGCGCTGGAAAACTCCGAGCAGTATGCCCGTGAGACGCGGGTCTACCTGGCCAATGCTTTGCTCAAGCTGCGCCGCTACGACGAGCTGTACCTCCTAGCTGAAGACCTCATCAACGGCCCTCGCATTCGCCCGGATGAAGCCCAAATTTACTACGTGGTAGCCAACGCCAGCTTTGAGCGCGATGACTACGCCCGGGCCGCAGAATACTACCGACTCTTCGAGCAAAATCGCGGCAGCCTCAACCGCGCCGACTACTTTCGCTATGGGTATTCGCATTTTCAGCTCAAGGAATACCCCGCAGCGATCCCGGTTTTTCAGAAGGCCCTAGGGCGACGCTATGATTCGCTTACGCAGGTGACCTCCTACTACCTGGGCTTTTGCTTTTTGCGTGAAAATGACGAGCCCAATGCCCGGGTAGCCTTTCAGAAGGCCGCTGAAGGCGAGCGGCTGGGCAATCCGGAGATTGCCAAGGATGCACGCTATCAATACGGCAAGCTGTCTTTTTCTACTGAAAACTACAGCGACGCCCTC
The DNA here is from genome assembly GCA_964449365.1 of uncultured Bacteroidia bacterium. GTDB lineage: Bacteria > Bacteroidota > Bacteroidia > J057 > J057 > CAYVAP01. The sequence continues at coordinate 7,092 of CAYVAP010000002.1, read as the reverse complement.
GATGCATTCACGACGCTGATTCAGCGCTACCCAGAGGCAGAGTTTATTCCGGAGGTGCAGGGCCTGGTAGGCGAGACCTATCTCAAAACCCGCAATTACCCCCAGGCGGTGGCCTACTTCGAATCGGTCCCACGCACCACCAATCGCGCCCGCAAAGCTTACCAGATCGTGTGCTATTTTTATGGCATCGAGCTGTTTGAGCGCACCGATTACGCCCAGGCCGAGCCGTATTTTCGCAAAGCCATGGATAACCCCTTCGATGCCGATCTGGCCCTGAGTGCCGAGTATTGGCTGGGCGAATCGCTTTTTCGCCAGGGCGAACACAGTCCTGCGGCCACCACCTTCAAAGCTTACCTCAACCGCCCGCGCGTAAACAGCAACCAGTACTATGTGCGTGGCTTTTACGGACTCGCCTGGGCCCGCTTCAAGCTCAAGGAATACAGCTATGCCTTTACCAACTTCGATGCCTACATCGAGAAGTCTACTCAGGAGGAGCCGCTCAAACTGCGGGTAGATGCCTACCTACGAGCGGGCGATTGTCAGTTTTTGCTCAAAAACTACGGCAAAGCCAACGATTACTACAGCCGCACCGTGCGCTTTGGCAATGCTGGCGGCGACTACGCAGCCTATCAGTTGGCCGAGGGCTACTACCGCCAGAGCGACTACCGCCAAGCGGTCGAGACCTTCGCCAAGGCAGCCCAGAGTTTCAAGCAATCAGAGTTTCGCGACGATGCCCTCGACCGCGCCTCGGAGATCAGCCTTACCTGGCTCAAAGACTATCCCTCGACCCTGACCTATGCTCGCACCCTGGTGGAAGACTATCCCCGGAGTCCCTTGGCGCCTGATGCCTACAACCGCATGGCCCTGGCGGCCTACAACCTGGGTCGCAACGACGAGGCCGTCCGGTACTTCAAGCGGGTGATCACCAACTACGGACGCGACCGAGAGGCGGCACAAATTGCCCTGGACAATCTTTCGCAGTTGGTTTCGGAGCAGGCATTCGATCGTATCCTGCGCGACTACCGCAATCAGGTGCCCAGTGGCGAAGATGGCAACGAAGAACTGGCTCGCCTGGTGTTCAATACCGGCAAGGATCGCTTTTTCGCCGAAAGTTACCAGTCGGCTATTTCGCAGTTTACCGATTACATCAACGATTACTCCAACGGCGCAGACTACTTCGAGGCGCTGCTGTTGCGGGGTCGCGCTTATCGGCAGCTAGGAAACCTGGATAAAGCCTTGGCAGACTTCGAGCTGGTTTATAGTGCCAATACCACCAATGCCTTTACCCCGGCGGCTTTGCAGGAGGCGGGAGAGATCGAGTATGATCGGGGCAACTTCCAAGCCAGCCTCAACCTGTACGCCACCCTGCAGGAGACCGCAGGTAAGCTGGCCAATCGGGTAGTCGGATGGTTTGGCATGGCCAAAAACCTCAAGGCCCTGGAGCGCTACGCCGACGCCCAGGATGTGTTGCCCAACATCGCTGACAACAATGAGGTCGCCGTGTATTCACGCACCGAGGCCCTGGTGGCCATTGGCACCAATCAATACCTGCGCGGCAACCTCGAAGATGCCTTCGAGACCTTCTCAGTGGTAGAAAACGACTTCAAAAATGCCTTTGGGGCTGAAAGTCAGTACATGAAGACCCAGATCCTCTACGATCAGGGGGGGCAGCTCAAAGAGGCCGGACAATTGGAAACGGCCAATGAGAAGTTCGAGGCAGTCAAAGAGGCTACCCGCTACATGGCCAATAATTACCCAACGTTCAACTATTGGAAGGCGCGTACTTTTTTCGTGGTAGCCAATGCCTTTTATGCATCTGGCAATATCTTTCAGGCCAAAGGCACTTTGGAGAGCCTGGCCGCTGAAGATCGGTTTCCTGATGTGCAGCAAATGGCTATCGAGCGGTTGGATCAGATCAGGGAACAGTGATCAGGGAACAGGGAACAGGGAACAGTGATCAATGAACAGGGAACAGTGAACAGGGAACAGGGAACAGTGAACAGTGATCAGGGAACAGGGAACAGTGATCAATGAACAGGGAACAGTGATCAGTGAACAGTGATCAATAAACAGGGAACAGGGAACAATGAACTGTGATTGGTGGGAGGTTGGTTTTCTCTTGATTATCCGTCTTGAATTTCGAATTTCTTATTACGAAGCAACTCTACTGATGCGACATCTTTTGCTCATTTCATGGCTGCTGTGCAGCGTAATGGCCTTGGCCCAGGGGGATGACCCGCTGGGAGGGCGCGACACCATCGTGCTGGAAAACGAGCGATTGCAAGACGTGATTGACTCTGATAAGCCTTTTTATAAGGCTGATTATCAAGAGATCAGTACCGATACCGATGAGCAATTGACCTATGAGTCAGAAGCTTTTTACGTCGAAACGGATTTCGACCCGGCTCCCCCCGAGGTCAAGCCTCTGCAACCCGAGCGGCCCATGCCAGAGCGCAACAACCTGCTGCGCTTGGGAATCGGTCGCTTTGTGACCCCGCTTGCGGAGATTTACCTCCACAATGGCCCTGACAGCGAGATGGAGTATGGCCTGTACTACCAACATCAGTCGGCCTACCGGGATCGCATCGAGCTGCGCCGCTTTAGCCAAAACCGGGGCGGGATCTCAGGGCGGGCGCAAAACGACTTTGCGGCCATCGCGGCTGGGCTGGAATTTTCCCACTTGGGCTACTTCAACTACGCCGGTGATACCCTGCTCGATCTGGGCCCCGAGTTGCGCGATAGCCTCGATCAGGATGACCTGGATGGACGGGTGCAAGATAGCCTGCGCATGCGCTACGTGCAGTGGCAGGCCCATCTCAACCTGATGAGCTTGCGGGGTATGGGCTACGACTACGACCTGGGGGTGCGGTTGCGGCTGCACAACGACTTTCGCGACAATCAGGAGTTTCATCTCTCGGCCCTGCCGCAGGGCAGCGTCGAGTTCAACGAGCAGGTATCCGTTGGCCTGAGCAGCGAGTTGACCTACGTGCGCGGGCGCATCGATACCCTGCGCCAAAACCGCTTTTTCTTGCGTTTGGCTCCGACCCTGCGGTTTCACACCGAGCGGTGGCATGGACAGGTGGGTGTGCGCTACGACTATTTCGACAATAGCACGGCTGAGGGTGGTACCGACCTGCTGGTACCCGAGCTGCGCCTCAGCTTTGTCGCCATTCCCGAGAGGCTAGAGATCAATGCTGGCTATGTAGGGGGCATGACTCATCATCACTACTACCACATGATCGCGGCCAATCCTTACTTGTCGCCCAACGTGGACATTCGCCCTACCCTGACCAACATGGACATCTTTCTCGGGGTCGATGGCAACGTAGGGCAGCGTTTCAACTTTGCCGGCAAAGCCTACTATCGCCGCATCAGCGATCAGTTGATCTATCGCACCGAAGACAGCATCTTCTTCCGCCCCGTCTACGACGACCTCATGACCGTGGTGGGTACCCACTTGGAAGTCAATTACGACGCTGGCTCAGCCCTATTGGTAGGGGCCGCGCTCAACCTCAACGTGTACAACACCTCCAATCAGGATAGCCTCACCCCCCGCTTTTTTCACGCCCCGCCGCTCAGGCTGGACGTTTATGGGACCTACCTCGCCTTGGAAGACAAACTCACCATCAAAGCAACGTTTTCGCTCTTAGGCCCCACCCCCATGTCGGTCGATAGCGCAGCAGAGATCATTTCTCGCAACTCGTTCTTTGGCCTCAATGCTTCGGCAGATTATCAAGTTACCCCCAATTTTTCGGTGTTTTTGGCGGTAAACAATTTGCTCGGCATTCAGTACGAAAGGTGGTATTATTATCCTGAGCGACGCTTCGACATCCGAGGAGGTGCCACTTTGACCTTCTAAGGCACGCGGACGAAATGGATAGGTATGATTGGGCAGAGATTTTTCGTGAAGACAAGGAAGGAAAACCGAGCTTAGCGAGCTATGCGAGGCTTTTTCTCCCTGCGAAGTTGAGGTAATGGCCCCCAACTGTCGCGCAAGATTCGCGGAAAAGATCAACCAAGCATGTGAAGTTATTTTGGTCGCGTTCCTAAGGCCCTCTGTCTTACCACAGGGGGAAGAAATTCTTCTCCACAACCTCTCCATTTTCATCAGAATTTCGGAGAAATTTCGTTGTTGATCTGAGGAGTTGGGATGCATCGAGGGGGTGAGGATTCCCTGCGCGCATCCGCTTTTTTCGGATCAATTTGCCTATATTTGTTGTGGGTAAAAGTATGAAGGCAGGTGTCGAACTGTATCTGGAAGGTGTGCTAAAAGCCGTCGGGGTGGTTTCTATCCCTGGGATAGGTACCTTTCGGCGCGATGTGCAGTCGGCTCGATTAGATGCCTCTGGTGAGCGTATGATGCCGCCCCAGGTGGTGGTTCGTTACGCTGCGTCAGTCGAGCAGGCTTGGCTGCTGCCGACTCAACTTGCCACGGGCTTGCATCTATCTGAAGAGGAGGCGCAGACCTTATCGGCACAGATTGTGCGGTCGATGCGTCAAACCCTGAATCAGGCGGGCCGCTACGAATGGGCGGGCGTAGGCACCCTGAGCGTCAAGCCCGAAGGAGGGTACCACTTCGAAGCGGTGCCTGCTACCCTTAGCACTTTTGCCGGTGATTATTATGGCCTGCGCCCTGTCAAGGCACCTGATCTATCTTTCAGAGCTCTCTCCGTATCCCAAGTCGAAACCCAAAACGCCATGAATCAATCTGGAGCCTCTCAGCCTAAGCGCTCACGTGGCATTGGCTGGAAATCATTTTTGCTGTTGCTCTTGCTCCCGACCCTTGGGTTGGGGCTAGTCGAGTATGGCCCCTTTCATAAGCAGCGCTCTAGCGTCAGCCAAGGCGTGATGGTTCGCTTGGAAGCCCCGGCTCAGGAGCCAGAAGCGGAGTCATTTTTTGCTGAAGAAGAAGAGGCCCCCGCCGCAGCGTCCTCCTTCGCGGAAACGCCAGCGGACAAGGAAGAGACTTCGCCCGCCGAGCCTATCCAGTCTATTGCCAGTAACGACGTCCCCTCCGGAGTGGAAGAAGAACCTGCCCCCGCAGATTATGCTACCGAGCACAATCAGAGGGTCTCTCAGGCGACGCGAAGCCGAGGCATGCCCAGCGCGGAAGAAACCTCCCCCCGAGGAACGGGAGACAACCTCGGGGTGCTCGACACTGCTGCTCGCAACCAGATGCGCATCGCACAGAATCAGTCGCGGAGCACCACGCCCGTTCATCATCTCATTTTAGGGAGCTTTTCTACTCAATCAGCAGCCGTGGCCTTTGCCAAGGCCAAGCAGGCCGAAGGACATTCGCCTGCCGTGATCCCCCCCGTAGAAGGCTCCAGCCAGACTTTTCGGGTGTCGGTCTATCGCAACCGGGACCTGCGCGCAGTACAGCGCTACGCTGAGCGCCTCAAAGCCGAAGGCGTCAAGACCGGATGGATCCTGACCCTACCCCGGTAAAAGTGAGGCCGCAGGGTTGGCCCCGCAGGTGGCAAACCCTGATCAGGAAAATGTGAGCGGCATAGGCGCCCTGCCTTTATCACCTCTATGGCCCCTTTCATGTGGGTGAAATTTTTCTGACCGTTGCGGTTTCGAGTGCTGGTTTCTGCGGCTCTTCTCACCCTCGTAGCCCCCTGGAGGGGGACACAGGGGGTAAGCCTTCCCTCAATATGAGCCTTTATCCCCTGATAATCAGATGCGAGTAGAGCACCCGATTCCGGAATAGTCAGGATTTTTTGATTTCACGCGGAGGCGGCGCAAAGGTTGAGTTCGTGCAGAGTGCAACTGAGGAAACCCATATGAGAAGCTGTTGAGCCACTTTGTGCCGAAGCCCTGCTCTACCTGGCGACCGCATACCGTATTCCGCATTCCTTTCACACAGGCGAAGCCCCCTGATTCATGCCCTCGGTTCCGGGTTTTTCTTTGTAGGCGGGCAGCTCGCGCACACGAGACCAGTCTCGATACACCATGCTGTAGATGATCATGTCTACTTCTCGCCCGTTCACGGTGCCAGCGTCGTGATGCAGCCCTTCCCAAGTGAACCGCAGGCGAATGGGGATGGCTTGAGAGCGAAAATTATCCGAGGCGCATTTGATCAGCACTTTGTGTAGATGCTGAATGTCGAAGGCATAGTCTAGGCAGGCACCCACGGCACGGGTCATGATGCCCTTGCCCTCATACGGACGCCCGAGCCAGTAGCCAATCGATACCTGATTGAGCTGCTTGTTGCCTTCGTTGAAGTCGATCAGCCCTACTAGTTGCTCGTGATACCACACCCCGTAGACCCACTTTCCGGCAAAGATATTGCGGTAGCTGACGTGGTTGATGAAGGCGCGGCAGTGGTCGCGGGTCTTGATGCGTTGGATCCAGCTCAGCCATTTTTGCAAATGCCCTCGGTTGGTCTCGATCAGGTGAAAGAGCCGATCAATGTCCTCGGTACGCAACTCTTGCAGCACCAATCCCTCGTCTACCTTTAGGCGGGGAGCAGGCTTGTGAAAAAAGGGGCGCAAGGCTTCACGTATCAACGTACCAGGGTGCTTCATACCGCGTAAACCGAGGGGTAGATGGTCAAAGTTGTCTGAGCAGTCAATAAATATCCTGCCAACAACCATACCAGATCAGGAAGGATGGTCGTGGGCGGAGGGCTTTTCCGCTAAAATGTAGCGTACCACGCTGTCGGCTTGATTCAACCCGATCACTTTACTGGCGCGAGCCTTGACCTCGGGGTGGGCATTGTCCATAGCCAGGGCGGTACCTGCCAGCTCAAACATGCTCAGGTCGTTGAGTTGGTCGCCAAATACCGTGAGTTCTTGGGGAGAAAGCTCCAGATCATCGAGCAGGAGCCGGATGGCATTGGCTTTGGTGGCCTGCTCGTCGTAGATCGAGAGCCAATACCACTCGGGAGAGTACCAATTTTCCTAGAAATACATGTGAATTCGAGCGCCAAAGGTATCCCGCAGCTCTTGTTCCAGGGCTGCCAGGGGCTCCCATCGCTCCATGACATTGAAGCAGATGATCTGATGGTCGAGCACGCGATTCAGATCGTCGACGTAGGCCAGGCGATGATCGCCGTATTCGCTGCGTTCTTGCTGATACCAGGCGATG
>CAYVAP010000001.1:2787-30680 GCA_964449365.1 uncultured Bacteroidia bacterium | reverse complement strand
CAAAGCCACCAACCCCATCTTACGCAGCAACCGGCGCACCCGCTTGGGATTGACTTGATACCCCTCGCGACGCAGGAAGTTGGTCATCTGACCCACCCCATAAAAAGGCGTCTGGAGGTACTGCTCATCCATCAGGCGCATCAGCCGCAGATTCTCCGCGCTTTCGCCCACTGGCTCGTAGTAATAGCTACTGCGGCTCAGCCCCAACAGCTCACACTGATGACTTACACTCAACCTTGAACTAGCTGATATCAAAGAACGCAACGACAAAGAGCTATAACTGCTCAGATTTTTTTTTCAACCAGTCCAACTCCACCTGAAGCTGACCAATTCGCTGGTAAAGATGCTCGACCAACTCTTGCTGATCCTGATGAGAACGCGCCGTTTTGCGCTGATCTTCAAAACCAGTTTGGAGAATTTCCAGCGCTTGTTTCTTCCACTGGCTTACCTGATTAGGGTGTACCTCATGCTCTTTAGCAATCTCGGAGGCAGGCTGCCGTTCTTGTAAAGCCGCTAGGGCAATCTTGGCTTTTTGATTTGCACTAAAGGTCCGTCTTTTTCTTTTCATTTCCAAGTAATTTGTGGCTGATAAAATAATCATTATCACCTTAAATCACTGTCCGATTTTTGGGGAGGACTTCAGGCCTCAAAAAAACGTTTGCAGTCTTCAGTTGATACGTAGAAAGGTTTTATGCCTTTTTCCACTTTAGTGATTTCCGCTTCGGAAGTAGCAAGCATGCTTTTGTGTTGCAACTGTTTGGCCCTGCGTTCAGAAATGAGGATGTTCAGAAGGTTTCGTCTTTTCAGGTGAATGACCCTTAAAGAAGGGTGTTCGATGAGGTATTCTTTCACGGATGGGAAGAGGTTCAGCTGATTGTAAAAAGCCTTAAACCCAACGGCTTTCACTTCCGGTGCGTAGGGCCTGAACACCCTTTTTTCTAAAAAGCCGATGGGGTCCTGGTCTCTCTGGGCCCTAAGTTTTTTTTCGGACATGAACGGAGGCCAATAGTGCAGTCGCCCACCCCAAAAAATTTCTCTCTTGAAAAAAATCTCGCCGTACGTTGCGGTGTCTGCCCTTCTTTGCAGAGCTGTGACCAGGAAGTTTGATCCCACTCGATGCCGCCCCAAGACGATGAACGGCCAGTATGTTTCTTGACCAAGATAGAGCCTGCTTTGGATGAGTATGTCTTGGGCATATCTTATATACCTATTCTTGATGGTCATGAGCGGTTAAGTCGTAATGCGTTGAGACGATGAGTGATATAGAGTAGCGAGCATTTATTGCATCCCATTTGCAAATCGGAGATGACCGATACCCATTGGCTAAGCCTTAGCTTTGGGGATCGCTATGAGCCAGTACCTGGTTTCTGGTCGACGTTCGGCAGTGGCGTATCTCTTTTCAAGGGTACCCATGCCCTTCATGCGCCTAAAGTTGTAGCTGACCACTTTCTTTTCGTCGGAAATACTTGGGATGGCGGTCACATGATGAGTTGCCTCCAGTTTTTTTTGTAGCCTAGTCGTAACTCCTCTGCGCAGGAAATCGTGTGTTTCGATGATAAAAGTACTGTGGCCAAGGGCAGAAATGGTATCCGGGGTAAATAAGTCTTCTTCATATCCCTCGCAGTCGCATAAAATGAGATTTTCCCCTTTTCTTCCCCATTTGATCAGTTCTTCAGGGGTGCAGGCTTCTTCGATAAGAAGTCGCGAGGTTACGCCATTGATCTTAGCCAAGTTTTGGCAGGCTTGCCTTGCTTTGGGATCTATGTCGTAGGCAACGATCTCCACGTTAGCATATGTCATGGCGAGGTCGAAAGTTTCGTCTTCGAAAGGCAAATCTTCCGCACTGCCCACCACCATGTGGGCCCCGCCCTCAAACGGTTCGACGCCCACCCAGGTGCCGCCAGCCGCTTCAACGATGGGCCTGAAACGCCCAAAACCGCAACCATTGTCCACCAGGCGCTTGCCTGCGACTAACTGTTTGAGGTCGTAGCAAGGGCGATTGATAAATATTTCACAATCGGGGGCTTGATCTTTTATGGTGAGGCGACGTACGCCTTGGGATGGATTTTTGGGTGGATGAGTTTGCATATGAGTTCGGAATAGGTGAAATGTCAATTTAGTCATTTTGTAGCTTCAAAAGCCATAGCCCCATCAAAGCGCGATTTTTCCTCAACTAATTTAAACATAAGATCGTTGCTATCGTGAAAATCCGCAGATCTCACGGAAGCAAAGCCAGCGTTCCGCAAGGCATGCTGCATCGAAACCGGATCCCACATCCAAAGGTGACGGGCGTTTCCCCAAATGCCCTCGGCGATCGCCCGCAACCCTTTGGCTCTTTCCTCAGTGCCTAAAATGGTGTGTTGCATGAAACGAATGCTTCCTTCCGGATCGCCTTGAGCTAAGGCTCGCTGGTAGTTATTATGATACACCTGTAAATTGGGTAGGACTAGCCGAAATACCCCGCCTGGTTTCAGGATCGAATACGTGTTTTGCAAGGCTCGGTAGAAGTCATTGAGCGCCAGATGCTCCAGCACATGGGAGCAAAAAACACCATCGCAGCTTTCAAGTGGTATGCCAGGTAGCCCTTTTGTAATATCACCGTAACGCACGTTGGGCGGAAACTGCACATTAAAAGTCCCCTTAAGTAGTTGGCCAATCAGAGGAATGCGCTGAAGGCGTAGTGTAGGCGACACATCAAAGTTGATCCAGCTTTCCGGGGCAGACAGCCCACAGCCGTATTGAACATATGCTGATTTATCCATGAGAAAGTTGGGCTATGATTCGAGAGAAAGGATCAGGTAAGATCCGATCAGAGTAAGGGTTCTTTATCGAGCACCTGACTGGCATTGTGTGCCCAGGTGTAATGAGTGAAAATTTTTTGCTGAAAACGTACTCCCATCTTGACTCGCCCTGCGGGATCATCGAGCATCCGCTGCATGGCCTGCGCCAGCGGTTCTACTTCCGGCGGTACCAACAGTGCCTCTTCGTTCGCCGAAACGACCTCATTGACTGGCTGGTTATCCGGTGCAATGATCGCTTTCCCCATAGCCCCGTATTCGAAAAGCTTGATGGGCGAGCCGTACCAGTGTGAATTGGCTAGCACACAGACGTCCATACAGTCGATATGCGGGAAGACGGCCGCATGCGGCACCTGACCAGTAAAAATCACCGCCTGCTCCAGCCCGAGCTCTCTGGCCAGGCTTTTCAATTTGTCTAAGATGGCCCCATCACCTACGATCAAGAGGCGGGTGTTCAATTCCGGCTGGTGTACCTGGGCAAAGGCTCGGATCAGTAGATCTACTCCGTGCCAGGGAAAAATTGATCCTACAAACCCAAATACCGTTTTACCCTTTAGCCCGAGACGAGCCTCGATCGATGCAGCTGCTTCAGGATCAACTTTCACCTTGTGTGGATCGATGGCGTTTGGGGTAATGATGAATTTGTCTGCGGCAACTCCCACTCGCTGCACAAAATAGTCACGCAACGCGGAGGATACCACTGCAATTCGGGTAGTTTCTCTCAATTGTCGCTGCTCAGCCATCTCGGCCTGCCCGATCCACCATGAAGCGCCTTTGAGGGTGATGGTTTCTTCGACGTAGGGCGAATTTACCTCCAGAATATGTGGAATTCCTAAGGCTTGGGCCGTTTCGACCCCTGACACTTGCAGGTAGTTGGCTCGCTCATAAATAAGATCCGGCTGAAAATCGACAATGGTTTGCCTCAAGGCAGTCGTGGCCACCGTGCGATCAAAGCGCGCCAACTGCCAGTCTTTGAGGGTTTCCCAGAGTTTGGCTGGAATCAAGGCCTTGGCCATGCGCTTGAACGGGGAAGGAGGAATCGGAGCCGAACTCCCCGCCTCGCCTTCGCTGCCGCCCATGATCAGCGGGTACACCTCATGACCTGCCTCCCGAAAAGCAGCAATCATTTCACGCATGTGGGTCCCATAGCCCGCTGGGGATTGCAGGTGCAGCTGTGGATGTGGAGAGTAGTATAAAATCCGCATAAAGTGTCTGCCTCACTATTAAAAATCTTGGCTCGGGTATATTAATTCGTAGTAGCGCCAAAGCAACAAGTCGTTTAGTGCGTCATGGCTGAACATAGCCTTGGCGCTATTTCGACCTGCAGTCCCAATTACCGTCCATTCATCCTCTCTGCTCAACAAATCGATCAACTGCTCTGCCAGTCCATTTACATCCCGCTCTGCAACCAAATAGCCATTTTGTCCGTGCTCAATCATTTCTGGAATCCCTCCATGATAGGTAGCTACAACTGGTAGTTTTGCTAACATTGCCTCTTTGATGGTGTTGACGGGGGCGTCTTGGTCTCCATCTTCACCAGTAACATTGTGGGTAACAAATATATCCGATTCGCTGAGTGCCTTGCTAATAAAGGAGTGCCTTTGAGCTCCATGAAACGTAATCCAATCCATCAGTTCAAGAGTATGTCCCAAAGCTTCCAACTCGTTTCGTAGCGGACCATCTCCTATGATCTCATAGCGAAAGGTGAACCCTCGCTTTTTTAAGATCGCCATGGCTTCTAAGATATATCTGATCCCTTTTTTACCAGAAAGCCTCGCTACCGTAATGAATCTTGCAGGGGATCCTTCTGCCCTGGGGGCAACTTCGCGTTCAAATTGTGCCACATTCACTCCTGAATATTGTACCAACACTTGCTCGGGTTTCGCTCCTAAACAGATGGCTCGCTGCCGAAAAAAATCGCAGTTGGCAAGAAACAGATCACCACGCCGAAACAAATGTTGGTAGAATGCTTCTCCCTCAAAGCGGATGAGTTGGCTTACGTCATATCCCCGAAAGTGTGTTACTAGCTTCCCCTCGATCAACCCGGCCTCGCGTAACCTCTGGACCATTACGCCTAGAGGGCCAAACTGCGCATGGATGATATCAAATTTCCTAAGCTCTTTGAAGCCATATACCTCAGAAAAGTATCGCAAAGATGCTGCGTAGCGACCGTGTTTGAACACATTAATCGACTCGAAAAAGTGTTTAGCAGACCGCCTTAGCAAATCAGGCGCGTATCTTCGAAATTGACGAAACCGTTCCCACCATCTCTCGGGAACTGGTAACAGATAGCTCACCTTATTTAGCAGATCATAAGCCTCTACTTGCTCGTGAAGCTGGACAGTATCGCCCTTTGTACGGGAACAAATCCACACTTCTTGCCCCCTATCAATCAAACCCGTAATCTGATTGAGAATAAAAGGCGTGGAGATCGAGGGGAACTCATCGACTACCATGAGTATACATAATGTCGAATTAGGCTGATAGGCTAAGTCCATGAATCCAAAAATAATACCGAAAATGAAATTTACTTTAATCGCTCCAAAAGGGATGAAACCGCTATCCTAACCGGCTTAAAGTAATCTTTCTTGTCCTGCCCGCGCCAATGCTTTACAACTACTGATTTCTTTTCCTTGAGAGACAGTTTTTCAAATGCATTACGCCGACAATTATATATTTTTATTATCGACTATCTGTACAGATAAATTTAATCTATCTGCAAGCCCGCCTTTCATTAATTCATTGAAATGATATTGATCACAAAATCGCCCAGGTTTCATGACTGTTTCTTCTTGTTGTTTAGTGACCTTATTCCACGCTCGGATAAAGTCTCTTCCCTCTTTCGACATTTTATAACCAACTACCCCAGTATTGAAGTCTGTTTCATGATAGAAATCAACTAGATGAAACCTTCCATTTTGGTAAAGTGTCTTGGGAGCCCTAGCAATCACCAAGTCTACATTTCTTATAAGATCAAACAAAGGTGAAAGCGAATCTTCCACTTTCGTATCAGTATCTAAAAACAAGGTGTTATGATACGGTGTTTTTTCCATACAGTCCACTTTTAACTTTAATGGATGCAGAGATGAATCAATTTTAATCACCTCATCAAAAAATTTGGGGGTAACCTTGTCAGGGGCATCGGTGAAGAGTGTGATAGACAAGCTTGGATTTTTTCTTTTAAGCGATTTGGCTGAATATATGCATTCAGACAAATGGAGGGCTGAGAAAGCACTCACATAGATTACTCCATTAGACATATTCAAATGGTTACATTTAAAGTAGAATCCAGTCATCGGGATGAATAAAAGGCGGAGCAGCCGAAGCATCAATAGCCCATTTGGTAGGAGCCACCACCATTTTACTAGAATTTGGAGCTAACCAAGCGGCCCACCATGCGAACGTGCTATTGGGAATAATAAAGTGCTGACAGCGGGTCATGAGATTTAGGTAGTATTGAAACTTCGGGCCTTTCACCTCATGTGTTACCAAGGTGGTAGGAAGATCGAAATGCAGGTTCTCAGCGCACCAGGCGACATCATCAGAGAAGACAAACAGCTCTGGCGATGTTACCTTTTCTTTGATCAGGGCTACCGCCTGCTCGTAAAAGCTCAAAGGAATAGCTCCCAAACGTTGACTGTAAGTTGCGTTGGATACATAGTCGGCTCGCCTAACATTTAGGCATACCGCAGCACAGGACTCGATATGGGTAGCCATGCGTTGGGCAGCCTCATCTAGTGGATTACGGAAAGAAAATTCAGCTCGAATTTGATCCGCAATAGGAGCAAAATATCGCTCGCTTTGCCAGCGTCCGACCACGCAAGTCTCGTCTCCCAACATCAGGTGATCAGGGTCAAAGTGGTGTCCTTCTTGTACCACGAGCCTCTCCGGACCAAAAGCTCGTCGCCAACGGTTTTTAAACTTCCCCAGTAAATTTGCCTGTGGGACACCATTGAAACGTTGTACCTCCTCCTCAGTCGCAAACTCTTCTTTGATTTGAAAAATGTCCAAGTCATAGTTTCGAAATACGGCATTAGGCCTAGGGGTTCGATCCAGCAAAAGGGTCTTATCCATCTTTAGCTGTGTACCATTACGCTCTGCAAGATAGCGCCCAAAGGCGTATTGGAACATCTGGTTTCCCATTCCTCCCATCAAACGAACCATGATCATGCGTGAGAGCTTTTGAGTTGTTCCTGATATTGAATTTCGGCGGCGGCGATCATCTCGGCCAGGGTGCGGCGCATGTCGTATTCGTAGCGCCACGCCGGATAATGAGCCTGAAATTTCCGCACGTCACTCACGTACCAGATGTGATCGCCGATGCGGTTTTGCTCTGATACGGAGTAAGACAGCCGATGCCCAGCCAACTCCTCGATCAAGTCGATGGCCTCCAGGATGGAGATGTTGGCGTGGCGCGACCCACCCATGTTGTAGGCTTCGCCGGGGCGTGGGGCCTGAAAGTAGTGCCAGAAGGCACTGATCAGATCACGGCTGTGAATGTTGTCGCGTACCTGCTTGCCCTTATACCCAAAAATGGTGTAGGGCTTGCCCGACACGGCACACTTCACCAGGTAGGCCAAAAAGCCATGCAGCTCAGCCCCAGCGTGGGCCGGTCCGGTGAGGCAACCGCCCCGAAACAATCCGGTTTTCAGCCCGAAGTAGCGCCCATACTCCTGCACCATGACGTCGGCGGCCACCTTGCTGGCCCCAAAAATGCTGTGCTTGCTGTGGTCGATGCTCATGCTCTCGTCGATGCCATGCACCGCAAAGGCATGATCTGGATTGACTTCCCAGCGCTTTGCTTGCTCCACGAGCGGCATGAAGTTGGGCGTATCGCCATAGACCTTGTTGGTGCTGGTAAAGATGAACACCGCCTCGGGCGTGTGCTGCCGCGTGGCCTCCAACAAGTTGAGCGTCCCCGTCGCGTTGATGGAGAAATCGGTAAACGGCTCGCGCGCCGCCCAGTCGTGCGAAGGCTGGGCGGCGGTGTGGATCACCCCCGCGATGTCGCTGCCATGCTCCGCAAAGAGGCGCATTACCCCATCCACATCGCGGATATCCAGGTGGTGGTGGGTGTAATGCGGCAGGGCTTCCTCCAATTGCAACTGATTGGGGCGGGTGCTGGCCTCCTGTCCGAAGAAGTAGGCCCGCATATCATTGTCGATGCCCAGCACGGCGTAGCCCTGCTGGTGAAAAAACTTAGCAGCTTCGCTGCCGATCAAGCCGGCCGAGCCGGTAACGATGATGGTTTGCACGGAGGTCAATCTTTGATGGTACACATTAGAGAGGCAACTGGCCTTAACTCTCTACATTCAACGTTGCAGGATAGCTTTCCCTAGCAACTGGTACGTTTCACGCTTCCACAGCTTGCGTGGGTCATAGCGTAGCGCTTGCAGCGTCGCTTTTAGCGACTCCCCCCACTCGGCTTGTTGCTGCAGGTGATGGGTCAAGAAGGTATAATACTTAGAGATATTGCGCTTCAGGTATCTTCCTGGAATACATTCCTTTAACTCAGGGTAAGACAACATCCCCTCCCAGGTGTCGATGTAGCGACGGTACGTCTGAATACTTTTTTGCGTCAAGTTTGACCCATGCAGGCGCACCACAGACGTGTGCTCAGGGATGACATAGAGTGGATAGCGGCACAAAATTCGTACAAAGCACTCCGCATCGATGCTCACCTTGATTTGCTCATTGAATCGAAAGTGATCGAAGATCTCCCGGTGAAACGAAGCACTAGTGGGATAAATACCTCCTCCTTTGGAGATGGTAGCCAAAGCAGGATGCCGATCACCTGGGGATACGATCGGTTGCTCATTTACTATCTTTCCACCTTCCTCCCACTGCACGAATCCTCGAAACACGGCTTTTGACTCGCCAATCTCGGTGATGTATTTGTGGTGAGTACTCAAATGCTCAGGTAAGAAATAGTCGTCATCATCAAGAAAAGCAAAATACCTGCCCTGGGCCATCGACACTGCAGTATTGCGGGATCCGCCAGGACCACGATTTTTCTGTCGATGATAACGGATGCATTCATCTTTCTCGAACGCTTTCATTTTCTCGGGCGTACCATCGCTGGACTCGTCATCTACTACCACGATTTCCCAATCTGTGAAGGTCTGAGCCTTCACACTGTTGATCGCCTCTACCAAATAGCGGACGCGATTGTAAGTAGGTAATATGACAGAAAAAAATGGTCGAGACATTTTTACTTCCTTTCAGCCAGGTAATTGATGGTACGAAAAATCTCCATCTCCTCTTTATAGCCACTTAAGGGAACCAATCCATCAGACACTACTCGATACAGATGGTACTGATCCTGTAGCAAATAGAAAAAGTCCTGTAAATAGGTTCGAGAATCAACGTTACAACCTCCAAACTCAAACTGGATAAAACGAATGCTTCCCTCCTGCAGCATAGACCCGGCTCCTTTCAGGACATTCAATTCATGTCCCTCCACATCCATCTTTAATAGGTCTATCCGCTCAATTCCTTCTTGTTCACACATCTCAGCCAAGGTCTGAACCTCGATTGATTCCGTTTCCCCTGCAGCTATGCCCAAGTGATCAAGACGCCGATTGTAAACCGAGGCCATGCCGTGATAAGTCGGGTTCCGGTGCAGGGTAAGGGTAGCTGCCTCCTCTCCCAGTCCAATCTGACGTAGGTGCACGCGGTTATCCGAGAGGTTGGCCTGTAAACGTTCAAACGTCTCACGAGCAGGTTCAAAGGCATAAACTGCTTTGAGATCGTCTTTCATTTCCGTTACGCAGGCCTCGGTGTATTCGCCAATATTAGCACCTACATCGAAGACCGTTATCCCCCCGTGCTGCCCCTGCAATTTGCGCTGAACGTACCGAATAACAAACAACTCGCCGCTATCCTCCACATCTCCCCCATATCCGTAGTTCATCCCTTCCAGCCCCATCCTATGCAATTGAGCAAACAGGGGCTGAAAAGCCATACGGCCACGCTGGTAAAAAAGCCAGCGATTCCAGAGTTTTTCGAAGATGAATAATAGAAAACGAGTCATAAGTTAAGAGAGTAGTTCACAATGGGAGCCATCGGGCACATTGGTTTCTTACCAGTACTCCAGTTTGATCGCAGCCTTATTCAAAAAGCTACCTGCCGCGCGCACTGGTCTGGCCAACCAACGAAAACGCGCGTGTTTGGTCGATTCGGAAGGTGTGACGGCTTGGTTGTAATAGTCTTTTTTGGCCTGGTAGGCATTGACAAGCGAACGTAAGGGACAGTCGTAAACGAAATGCTGAAGCAATTGCCGCTGCATACCCAGTAGCCTGTCATACTCTTCCGGGTGCTGATCGAGGTATTCGATTTTGGCCCGGATATCGGCCAGGCTTTCTACCCAGGTTTCCTTGGGCAGCAACTGGGTGTAGGTCAGGTGATCGGGCGACATCAGCACCAACGTGCCAGAAGAAATGGCCTCAATCACGCCGTTGCCACGGGTGGGACGGCCCCCCATTTTGACGTAGTATTTGGCATCGTACAGCTCGCGCAGGTTGTCGCTGATGCGTTGCTGATGCAGCCGCAGCGGGTGTCCAGTTTCCTGTAGCGGCTCGAAACCAGGGGCCGAGCGAATGGGGCGCTCGTTGATGCTGGTCGCATCGATGAAGATGCCCGACTGGGCACTGGGCCGCCCCTCATGGTCCGCCGTCAACTGCGCCAAGGTCTCTGGCCCCACGAAGGTGTAAGGAAAATCGAGGATACCTCGTTCGCGGCCCACGATGCCGCGCGCTTCTTGGTTGAGGGACACATCGTAGCCAAAATACACCTTGTCCATGAACGCGTTGGCCTCCATTACCATGTAACACCACAACACCTGCGGAAAACGCTGGAGGTGATGGGTAGGGATGGCAAAGTTGATGGAGATCACGATGTCGTACTGGCTCCAGTCCACCGCATCGAAGGCCACCGCGTAGCGGTCGTGCGTATCGCTGCTGCCCGGCACCTTGTGGCTCTGCCCCTTCAACTGGTTGATGGGCGTATCCTTCAGCGCCCGAAAGTCCTCCTTGCGATCAGGGCCGGGAGTGGCGATGATCTCGACCCATGCACGGCATTCTGGCGCGTCGGCTTCCCTGATGATGTAAAAATCGGCCCCCAGCTCCGTCAACAGCCCAATCGGCCCCACGCGCATCATGGAGCTGTGCAAGGTCTCTAATGGAGAGGCTTGCGGTCCGGCGACGTAGAGGTCGGGCAGGACGTCTTGTTTGAGTAGGGCGATTTTCATGTGTTCATGCTAGCTATTATATGCCTTTTTTCGAAGAACCAAGGTGTAGGCGTTGGGAATTGGTTTACGGATACCCATTTTAAAGCGAAACTTATCCATTGTTTCCCACCACCATTCGATGGACTTATTCCACCAAGTGGACACCTCAAACACGCGTTGGTTTGTAACGGGTGCTAGTTGATATCGATATAGCAGCTCTTTCACTTCATAGTCTGCCGAGACGAGTTTTCGGGTGGCGCATTGTTGGGTACCTGAGGTCAAGTATTTGCGGAAAACCTCTGGGTTGTAAGGCTTTACATGGGACAGATCATTATAAAAACTATCCCACATAAGCGGTGTGCTAATGATAATCACCCCATGGTTAGCAAGGCATCGGTCCCACTCCAGCATGAGATCATATAGCTCATGGGGAAGTAGGTGCTCCACAATGTGACTACAGTGAATCATATCAAAGTAGCCATCTTCAAACGGAATAGGAGGGATCGTCCCAAGCGATACATTGGGAAAGGTGTCCTTCATCTGCTCGACACTTTTGGGATTACTGTCGATCATGTAGGTATCGGGACGATTGATGGCTCTGGCAAAGGCTCCATCTCCCGCCCCAATATCCAGAATACGCGAATCCAGTCGCAAGTATTTCTCGGCAACCTTGAAGAACGGAACTCGACTTCCGGTGGAATATTGACGAATAGTAGAAGGGTCCATAGATTTTTTTAATTATGAAATTTTCAATATTGTCAGAAAATTAGAAAAAATGAACTTATAGTTTAGTGAAATTTTTGAAAGATTTTGGGGGAGAAAGCGGCACCAGCATAGCTTATGAAACAGGAGTCTCGCTCTTCGTTAGTTACCTCAGCCACGCGCTGAGCAAAAAAGAAGGTCGATACACCAGAGCCGTACTCGAACACACGCATGCCTGGTTTCAGCCAGTTTTCTAGAAAGTGGATGGCGTCAAAAACCAACCAAGGCTTTCCATACTCGAACTTGTCCTGATAGTCCATGGACCTGTTCCAATCTGGGAAATGTCTCCAAGCGCGTACACTCTCATTCCAAGTAAATGGAAGAGGATTCAGCGAAAATTGCTGCCGAAAAGTTCTGTAACGATACGCTAGTAAACCCCAGTCTCTTAAGCTAAGCATTGTAGGCTTCATAATTTGATTTGCGTGTTCCTTCATACCTCAAAGCCAGCCCTCTTGAAGTGCGTGCGCCAGAACCCAAGATCATGTTTGGCCCAAGCGTGGCACCCAAACGGCAACCTGTACCCATTCAGCTCATATTTTTGAGCAGGTTTAAGCTCAAAACTAAACTTTAACGCTTCCTCAACTGGTGCGACCCTAAACCACTCAAAATTTCGAGGCACTCGTGCTCCCCAATAATTATCTTCACCGAGCTTTAAGTCGTTGAACAAAAAAAATGTGTTGTTCCCGAAAGAGTAATTTTTGATAAGCCAAGATAAATACCAAATCTTCCCTTTAAGATTTAGAGATTGATAATCCTTCCAGACTTCCTTAGGACGTCGAATCCAGGAAAAACTGTAACAAACCCTGAGCGCTGCTTCAACATTATGGAGCGAGAAACCACCGTTGCCTACTAGGTGAAGCTTCGCATGATCTTGCTTTTCAGTTTGATTGTAATCTGTGAACCAAGGTGCCCCGATGTAATCGTAGCCTTGCTCACACCAGTAAGCCAATTCATCCCGAAAAACGAAAGCGTCCAACTCGTAATAGAGCAAATACTCGTACTTTCGATAACGCCGATACAAAAAGGGCTGAACTTTCAACTGGTTAAACGCAGCATAGGAAGCCTGCCACTTCGGGTCGATAAAATCTATCCGTACTTCTGGCACCACAGCGCGATAAGCCGAGACATCCAATCCACGGGGGCAAATTAACCAGATGGGATAATGGCCCAGCACACGATGTACCTGTTGCAAGGAGATTTCCTCATATGGGGTGAGGGTCGCTTTGTGAGCAATGATTAGGACAACAGCGTTGGCTCGTTTCATAGAGGGGCATTGAGTAATTAAAGCTGGGCTTGGTGCAAGTGTCTTCCTTTCACACGGTAAGCCCAACTGCGCTGGAGGCGAAACCACCACCAACCACGGTTTTTGACATAAGCTTCCAAAAAGTGGAGGTGGGATTCATGTTCAGGGGGAAGCGCCACAGAAACTGGGTCAAAGAGCGATAACATCGCCTGCGCAGCCTCAAAATCTTGGCGCTGATATAGCTGCCCAAAATGACGTACCAGCTCTGGCAGCACCAATGCGTCCCAATCCTCACGTGTAACGCAATTCCGAAGGTGAGAGGGCCATTGGTACTCTTTGGCATAATGACTCAATCCCCGCAGATAAGCTATAGCTTCCGGAGACCGGATCGTTTCCCCCATCGCCGCAAAAATACTCGCCTTATCCGCAAAGAAGCGTTCGACTGCCAGTGATGACTTAGACGCTTCATGATAGCGAAAACCAGCCAATGGTTGCTCAATCAGCCGAAGTTGCTCAAACCCAAAAGCAAATAAAAAGCGCAACAACCATTCATAATCCATACTGTAGTGAAGATCCTCGTGCAGTGGCCCCATGCGATCCAGCGCTGAGCGGGTATAAAACATAGCTTGTTGCAAGATTGGCATGGTTTGGAAAGAGCACCAACCGGTGGGCAAAGCTTCTAACTTCGCTATCCTGGACACCTCCCTCCCTTGCAGTACGTCCATTTCCCCAATCAAGCAAAGCGGCTCATCAGGGATCCCTACTGCTTTAGCCAGCGAGTACAAGGCTCCAGGTCTCAGCAAATCGTCGCTATTGATCCAGTTGAACAGTTCTCCCGTGCTGCGTGCAAGCCCTTTGTTGATTGCATGCGACTGTCCCCGGTCTGGCTCGCTTTCCCAATAACTCAGCCAAGGCGCGTAGCGCTCGATGATCTCGACAGAGCCATCTGTGCTCCCCCCGTCGATCACGATATACTCCAGGTTGGGGTAGTTCTGCAATAGAATCGAACGGATGGTCTCCTCTAAATAATCCGCCTGATTGTAGCTCGGCGTAACGATGGTGATACGCGGGTAGTACGTTCGCTTCACTGTTTCGCTTTCCTGAGTCCATGGCCACCCTGTACGCCCTTGGGGGGGCGGTGGCAAAGTAGTCAGCAAGCGAGTCGGTGTGTTCATTTCAGATGAGATTAACTCCAGTGGGTATCAGGATAGAAATGAGCAAAAAGAGGCGCAGTTCCCTGTCGAATGTGATCGATCTCGCTCTCAGACAAACGCTCGCGCCAGCGATCGAGGTTGGCTTGGCTATCCCGCTTGAGATAACCTTTAGCAGCACCGCTGCTACTTTCATGGATTTGAGCCTCGATGGACGCAGTGAAGGACAATCCCAGGCGGTCATACAGTTGCTGAAAGGCCTCGACAGGCGCGCGCGAGATGGCTTCATGGGTGATGACGATCCAATCGGGGTGTAGTTGTTGATATCGACGCACCGTATCGTACAGGGCGTTCCACAGCAAGATACCTTGCGTGACCAGATCAGGTGATTGCTGCGCATAGGCTTCTATTTGGGGCTGATAAGCGCTCAGGTGCTCGGCCATGAGGCGGTCTTGCTGGCTCCAATGCGTGAAGTCGAAGGTCCAGCCTTTGGCTTTGAGGCTGGCCACGAAAGCTGCGGGATGCCGCACCGTGATCACCACTTGCGCTTGAAATTGCGCAGCGATCCACTCCGCACTAAATAGCGCCAAGGGGTCTTTCATGAGCGCACGTCCAGTCAGCTTCTTTTTCAGGGTTCCCGCTAGGTAGCGTGGTGTCATTGGCCCCAGCTTCTCATGTTTAGGCTGCCAATACCTTACCCCCCATCGACTTAGGTATGACCTCAGGTACTTGCGAAAGCATGCTTGTCGTTCTCCCTCATCCTGACATGAGACATACTCAAACCAATGACGCACGGGAGAATCAGGGTAATCTTGTAAGTTGAACGGCTCGTGAATATAGGTTAGCTCCGGGGCCAAAGCCAACATCCGTCCCGTCCAGGTAGAACCCGAGCGATGAGCGCCCGTCAATAAAATGGGTGCAGCCCTCATGGGTTCATCAATTGAAGGGTGAGACGAGCTTGTAGATGACCATGCTGGTCCTGGATGACCAACCAATAGAAACCTTCAGGCAAGCGACTGACATCAATCGACCATCGCTGCTGACCCGATGATTCAGCCAGTTCTCGCCCTGCGGCTAACGTGCGCCCAGTTAGGTCAATCAGTCGCCAGTCAATTTCATTGCCCGGATCATTCGCCCCTTCCACCCAAAACTGACGCTGGGCTGGATTGGGATAGACGCGCCAGGTGACTGGGAGCCCAGGCTGTGGCACAGACGTCGTGCTCACACTCACCGATTGCTGAAAGGTATCCAGTCCACACTCATTGCCAATCACCAGGGTTACCAAATAGGTTCCTGCGCTGTCGTAAGTATGCGAAGGGCCAAATGCCGTGCTGTTGTCGCCGTCGCCAAAGGTCCAGAAATAGGTGTTGGCCAGGTTGGGGGAGGTGTTGATGAAGCTTACCTGTAGGCCATTAGGCACAGCGGAGAAGCTAGCCGTCGGGCTAAGCGTGATGTTGACCCCCACGGTATCGGTGGTGGCACAATCATTCGCGTTGATTACGGTAGCGGTGTACAACCCACTAGACCGTGCAAAGATGGTTTGGGTGGTATCGCCCGTACTCCACGCGTAATCAAGGCCGGGATTGCCCGCGTCTAATAACACGCTATCACATACCACCAAGTCAGCGCCCAAATCAACGGCAGGAAACTCATCGAATCCTGTTACGGAGATGGTGTCGGTCAGGGTACATCCTCGCGGCTCATCAACGATCACGCTGTAGATACCGGTGTCAGCGATCGTCAGGGTAGCAGTGGTATCACCGGTACTCCATAAGTGAATCGCCGTGGTGTCATAGTTGGTGGTCAGCACCGTACCACAGAGAATGCCGTCATTCGGGAGGCCAGCATCGACAGGGATTTCAACGAATATGGTGTCTGATACCACACAGCCTTGGTTGTCCGATACAGTAACGGTGTAAGTTCCTGTTTGGGAAATCAACAACTGATTGGTGGTGTCGCCCGTGGACCACAAGTATCCTTCAGCCGGAAAATTGAGAGCAATCGCGGTATCACTGCACGCATAAAGCGAGTCTTGCAGTCTCAATGGCAATGCTACCTCTGCCTGAAAAGGAACGCGACCACTGCCGCAGGCAGGCAAAGAAATTTGCCAGTCATAAAAGTAGAAATAGGCGACAGCGCTACCTGTGCTACTAGCCGTGACGCTGAGTGCCGGCGAATTCGTTACAGGGTAGGCACTGAAGGGGAACTGTAAGGCCAGGTTTCCCGGTCCAGTCAGACTGAAGGCAATCAACTTGTAATCGGCCTGAGGGCGTAAGCTAATGCCGATAGCCAGCTTGGCTTCTCTGACCATGCCCCCCGTGTTGGGTAGCGTGTAAACCTGTTGTAACAGAACTTCATTCTCCATGTCCAAGACGCGCAACAGCATGGTAAGCGCACCAGTGTGATAAACTGTTACAGAATCCAACCGTATGGGATCGAACACATCGAAGCTTAACCCTCGATTATTGTTATTACTAAAAATCACTGTTCCTACCGTGGTGTCTTTTAGGCCAGCAGGTGCCGGGTAACTTGCGAAGGATTCGGCATAGACTACGCGGTCATTGTTGACGGCTAAGGTTGTTCCCTGCCCTACTGCAATCGCTTCCCCCCCCTGCGGTTGATCGTACCAAATCAGGAAATCTCCCGTCGCTGTATCGGCTGTTAACTCAACCAAACCAGGGCCGCAAACCGCAGTATCTACTACGGTTGGAACTGATGGAACAGGCAGGACAAAAGCCTTAGTGGTATCTCGCTCTACGCAGTTACCAATGCTGGCAGATACCGCAACTATCTTACTGCTATCGAGGGTTATGCTTGCCGTAGTATCGCCAGTGCTCCATAAATACGATGCACCTGGAAAAGATGCATCCAAGCTCAAGCTATCCCCGCAAACCAACGTATCATTGGGCAAATCAACTTCGGGGGTAGGCAGTACTTGAATTTGATACGGTACTCGACCACTGCCACAAACCGGGCGGGAGAGTTGCCAATCGTAAAAGAAAGGATATACTGTCGGACTGCCGTTTTCTGCACCATTAATCCGTAACAATGAATCTTGACTCAATAGAGGATATCCACTGAATGGAAATTGTAAAGCTAAAGCCCCTGGACCCGTGAAGTCTGTAGCTACCAATCGGTATCCATTCCCCTGAGAGAGAGGGAACTCCAGCGCTACAATAGCGGTTTCCAAGCTGCCACTACCTGGAGTAGTAAGCGAAATGGCTTGCTGAGCAATTACCTGCTGACTGCTATCGAGCAGTCTTACTTCGAAGTTGGTAGCATCGTCGTGATAAACAGTAACCGAATCCAGCACACAAGGCGAAAGTACATCGAACACCAAACCTCGATTATTGGGATTGTTACTGATTAATCCATTGCTCAAAGTATCTCCTAAACCTGCAGAAGAGGGTACCGTAGAGAATGATTCTACGTAAACGGTACTATCGTTCAGTATGTCGAAAGTAGCAGTAGGCCCAGAAAAAACTGCATCTCCAGCTATCGCTTGCACATACCAAACCAAAAATCCTTCGCTTAGGCTATCTGGGGTAAGCGATATCAGCCCTGGCCCGCATATTGAGGTGTCCGATGTGACTGGCGGCAAGGGGATGCTTAAGATAAAAACTTGTGCGGTATCTCGGCTGCTACAGGTTCCTATATTAGCTTCCACTGATACCATTTTACTGCTATCGAGGGTTATGCTTGCAGTGGTATCTCCTGTGCTCCATAGATATGATGCGCCTGGAAACGTCGCATCCAAGTTCAAGCTGTCCCCACACACCAAAGTATCATTGGGTAAATTAACTTCTGGAGTAGGTAGTACTTGAATTTGATACGGTATCCGACCACTGCCACAAACCGGGCGGGAGAGTTGCCAATCATAAAAGAATGGATATACCGCTACACTGCCGTTTTCTGCACTCCTGATCTGTAACAGTGAATCTTGATCCACTAAAGGGTACCCCCCGAAGGGAAATTGTAAAGCCAATACCCCTGGACCTGAGAAGCCCGTAGCCACCAATCGGTATCCATTCCCCTGAGAGAGAGGAAACTCCAGCGCTACGGTGGCAGCTTCCAAGCCGCCACTACCCGGAGCAGTAAGCGAAACGGCTTGCTGAGCAATTACCTGCTGACTGCTATCGAGCAGTCTTATTTCGAAGCTGGTCGTGTCGTCGCGATAAACGGTAACCGAACCTAGCACACAGGGCGAAAGCACATCGAACACCAAACCTCGATTATTGGGATTGTTGCTAATTAAGCCGTTACTCAAGGTATCTACTAGCCCTGCGGCGGTGGGTACTGAAGAAAAGGCTTCTACATAAACGGTGGTATCGCTTGATGCATCTACTCCAAAAACAGAGCCGATAGCAATTGCTGTACTACCTGTGGCTTGATCGTACCAGCTTATTAAGGTCCCAGGATCGGCATTGACCGTCAATGACACCAAGCCCTGCCCACAAACCGTTGTATCAGCAGGAGTAAGGGGCTGGGGCGTAGTCTCCACCATCACAGCAATCGTATCCGAGACAGTATCAAGTTGGGTCATTACCTTCAACCAGTAAATACCGCCCTGAGACACCGTGGTGGTTGCTGTACTATCACCATTGCTCCACAGATATGTATCGCCAGATACAGTGCTGGAGAGCACTATACTATCACATCCCAGCGTATCTGGCCCCAAAAACCCATTACCTTGGGCCAGAACGGGCCGCATCAGGATAAAGGTTAAAGATAAGAGCAGTACGCACGATCGAAACGCTTGTCTCATGAGATTCAGCGAGTAAATGATTGATTGGAGATTCGCAAATGGGATATCTTTTTCCAATTGGTCTCATACACTTTGGGATCTCGTAAGAGTGCATTCAGTCTTCCCCAATCTCGTCGCAGCATATAGGCGTGTCTGTCGCCAGGGGTATTACCCAGAAATGCCTTATAATTATGCACGTGTGATCTGATCAAGCGCTTCAAGCAAATAAATACCTCTTCTCGCCACTGCTTCTGAGGCGAATGGTTGAGAACGCTCAGATAAATATCGAATTTCACTGATGCCTCACCAAAGCCCTCGCTCAAGCGTAGAGTGTAACGCCAATTTATTCGCTGACTGGGCATGTAATGCTGGAGACATAAGCCCTGATCATACCATAGCTCCCACCCTCGTAATCTAAGGGCGAAACAGATCTCAGAATCTCCCCCTGAAGCCAGACTTTTCCCCTTGCGATCAGTCAGTAATGACTCGAAACCTGATTGATAGACTGCTTGCAAAGCGCATCTCCGCAGCCCTAGTCCCGCTCCCCACAAATATCCCCTGGAAGTGGTAACGATGCCAGTCTGCTGCCCCTGCTCTCCCAGTGCATACGCCTTCCCATAAGCATGAAACCAACCGGGCGGAGTTACATGTTCATCAAATACAGCAATACTCTCTCCTCCAACGGCTCCAACATCAGGATGCTGATCGAAAACTTCTAACATATTGGCTAGGTAACCATCTGCAAGCCAATTGTCATCGTCAACCCAGCAAATAATATCGTAAGTGGCGCAGTCAAGCCCCCTCTCGCGAGCATAAGTTAGCCCAAGCTGAGCCTCATAAACTACCTTTACTGGCATACTGCTGAATGAATCTTTCAACAAGGATACTACCTGCTGAGTATCGTCAGTAGAAGCATTGTCAACTACAATTACTTCCCAACTGAACCTTGCAGGAATCTTTTGCTGGGCCAAGTGTCGAAAAACTGGCTCCAGCCGAGTTTCTGCGTTATGGCAGCAAATAATCACGGATATGCCGGAGACCATGGTCATATAGTCGAATTTTGAGGCTGGTAGTGGGCAAGCTCGCACAGTGATTGATACATGGTGTGTAACTTCGTCCCTATGGGTTTGCTGCTGCGCGTTCGTCGTAGCTTTGGCTCGAAGAAAGCGGGCGTAATCTCTACGCCTAGTTTTTCGGACAAGCTCCCTAGGATGCTTCCATCGGCTATCTGATCATAATGCACAAATACCCAAGATCCATCTTGCGCGTGATGTCTCTTTAAAATATACTGGTACATCGCGTACCATACTTCACTGGCCTGAAGATACGTGAGATGAAAGTCATTCAGATGCGTGGCGGAAGCAACTTCCTTACATATGCTTTCAGCGGTATCTGATGGTGAACGAAATACACACAAGTAAAGGGGATTATATCCGGTTAGTAAGGGACGCCAGCATCCTAGTGTGTAGGAAAAGCGTGGGTCTTTATAGCAAAACGGCGTTTCTCGAGCTAGTAGTTGCTTGATCCTTGCTCGAATTTCCTCATTACAGGTAATTAGCTGCTCTGGTTTCACCTTTGCCAGCCACCGTTGATTTTTCTGCGGAAGGTGCTGGAAGAATGTCGATAGAAAACGAGGGCGGCGAGGTGTGACGCTGGCCAGTATTTCTTCGTTGAGGAGGTTGATATTGTAATCCTCAAAAAAACCTTTGGGGTTGGTTTGATTGGGAGCAAGAAGATTAGCCCCCATGTAATAGCCAACACCTGACAGCATACCAGCAAGCATGCTTGTCCCGCTTCTTCCCGCGCCCAGTACGATACAATTTTTCATGATTGACTCTCAGATTAGAGCTTTATGTTTGACAATTTTTACTAAAGTAGCTGGTAGATTTTCAAATATGATTCGGAGACGATTACGTGAAGCTAAGAGCTTATTCTGCTTACGTAACTGCTCTAACTCTTTCCTCAATTGATGAGTATCTATTTTCTCTTTTTGATTTTGATAGATCTGTGATGAAAAATTATACAAGGCTATATCATACTTTAGATAATCCTCAAGAAAGGCAATGTCTTCTTTTGACAGTTCTTGTTTACTAATCCATTTCTTCTGACTCTTATTTTGAATCAGATACGAAGGTATTTTTTCCCAGCCTAAGAGAATTTTGAACAAGGCCAATGATTCATCGAAGCGCTCCGTTAACCCAATAATTATGGAATAATTGAGGATATTTTGCTTGGCTATCTCCAAAGTTTTTAGGTTAACACACCCATAGGGAACTTCATCAAGCCCTGTACCTGCTATAAAACGAGTCATGCCATTATCAGCGGTTAAAGAAAGACCACAATCTAGCATCTCTCGGATAGTCATATTGTCTTCATTAATAGATGGGAAGATATTTTTTAGACGGAGGTAGTTATAGAGTGAAATTATGCGGCTTATGGGTTCTCGCAACATTGTGAAATATTGGCAAGGATATTGAAGATGTTGATGCAAGCCAAACAACTGATGCCCCTGAACCAATCGGTAATTGACAGATTGTTTACCACTGTTCACCAAGGTAAACTCATTCATAGAATCCAAATACCTCCTACCGTCAATTTTATACGATGGCAGGCTGCTATACAATTGATCTAGTATATGCTCCATTGTAGTGCCTCCAGTTTTGTGGAGATGGATATAAATATGGCAATTTTCCTTAAGGGTCATATCGGTTAAAAAGTTAGTAACTGTAGTTATGCAGAGTACTTTAAACTGGTAATAGTACCGACTTTTTGTTCCAACTGGAATCTGCCACTCTGAACGGCTTCCTCAATTACTTTCTGGACATTTTCTAAATAACTGTCATGGAAAAGGACAGTGGAGTTTTTTAGCAGATGAGGCTCAAAAGAATCTAGATCAGACTTTACAGCACCGTAGCTATGGTCTCCATCTATCCATAAGATAGAGATCTTTCGATTTTTGTCCCATCCCAAAGAGACTTCCTTTGAGGGCAAACAAATAGTGGAAACCACATGTCCAACGCGATACCTCACAAGAGACTCATAAAATGCTTTTTGATCCTCTTTACCAAAGTTCTTTTGGTTGACACCTTCGAAGTCTTGATGTGGATCAATGGCAAAAATTTGTACTTTCTCATTGGTGCTATGCGCAACACCCAGCGCTAAAGCGACAGTTGATTTTCCCCGATAAGATCCAATTTCAACAATTGAAGTACCATTAGGCACTTCCCTTGCTATGGAGTAAAGCATATATGCCTCCTTAGGCAGTATCTGCCCTTGAACACTGCTCAAGTGTTGATGTAAGCTGTTAACATCAAAATCACGCTGCATCAGCTTTCTCACTGAACTACGAATTAATTGTCTCATACTTTTCCCATTTTACTGGTATAGAAAAAACTGGATTCCCTTTCAAGTTAAAGGTCTGATTAGCGAAATGAGGTTTTTCGGTAACTTCAAAGCACAAGCATTGATCAAACCTCTCAACCTTGGTGTGCGGACGGATGTAGGCTCCTACAGAAACAAAATATAATCCAGGGTTCAAAACGTTTGGGTCGATTATTGCTTGAATTTCATGCTTACCATCTTGAAGAAAGGTAGCATCATTATTCAATGTGTTCGCGGCTGAGAGCAATTGCTGCTTTTGATTGTAAATCTGGATACCAATAGCCAAAGCAGGGATAGGTTTTGTCTGATTCCACTCTACTTTCAATTTTATAGGCTCCTTGTAATTGAAGACAGCATTCATTCGATTCTTCTGATCGATTAGAGAGGCTTTTTGAAGAAAAAGACCGACCCTTTTGGCATCTTCAGATGTAGGAATGTTTTCTTTTTGGGGTTCAAAAAAAGAGCGATGATTAGCCTTATTTTTTGAGATGTAAAAATTTAGTATTTTCTGTGTTTCACCAATTAGCTTTATTCTTCCTGTTTCGATAAGAATTGCAGAAGAGCAAAGTTGAGATACCGCTCCCATATTATGACTCACAAACAGCACTGTCCTTCCCTGCCCAGCCACATCCTGCATCTTCCCCAAGCATTTCTTCTGAAACTCCGCATCTCCCACGGCCAGCACTTCGTCGATCACCAGAATCTCCGGCTCCAGGTGTGCGGATACTGCAAAGGCCAGACGCACCTTCATGCCGCTGGAATAGCGTTTAACTGGAGTATCCAGAAATTTTTCCACTCCCGAGAAAGCCACGATTTCATCGAACTTCTGCTTGATCTCCTCCCGCGACATGCCCAAGATGGAGCCATTGAGGAAGATGTTCTCCCGCCCGGTCAGCTCCGGGTGAAAGCCAGTCCCTACCTCGAGCAGGGATGACACCCGCCCGTTGAGTTTGATCTGTCCCGTGGTTGGCTCCGTGATACGCGAGAGCACCTTGAGCAGGGTGCTTTTGCCCGCGCCGTTTTTGCCGATGATGCCGACCACCTCGCCTTGCTTGACCTCGAAATTGATGTCTTGCAAGGCCCAAAACTCCTTCTCCGCGCCGTTGGCGTGGCCATTGCGTCCGCGCAGGCGGTCCCAGCCATGGGCCAGGGTCTCGCGCAGGGTGCCGCTGCCGATGGCCCCTAGCGCGTATTTTTTGGAGATGTTTTCGACTTGGATGGCGAGGTCAGACATAAGGGCAGATTCGAAATGGGAAATGGGGGATTCGGGATGGGTTAGCGTTTGGCATGGCCGTTGATCGCTTCGTTTTGCTCCCGCTGCCAGAGCAGCAGCAACTCCTCGTGCCGACTGGCGGCTTCGGCCTCACTGAACTCTTCTGGCGCGTAGATCACGTAGCGGATTTTGCGTTTGATCATGCCTTCAGCCTTGTCGATCAGGATCAGCAGGTAGTTGCGATCAATGTCCTTGCCGATTAGGATCAGGTCGATCAGGTCGCTGTTGAGGCCGCGGGCGAAGTCGCCGGTGAGATAGACCCGCTCTAGGTTACCTAGGTAGTGGATCACATGCTCCACGATCTTGTCCAGGCCCACGTATTTGCGCACGATGCTGTGGATCTCATCGTACAGCGGATGCTGCTGATTGGCCTGAAAGAACTTTTTGTTGCCCCGCATCTCGGAGCTGAGCATCCCTGCCTCTTCGAATTTATTCAGTTCCACCCGGATGCCGTTGGTCGATTCGCCAAACTCCGTCTCCAGGTGCCGCAGGTACGCTGTGGTGCTGCCGTTGAGGAAGAACTTGAGCAGCAGCTTGATGCGGGTTTTGGAGGAGATGAGGGTTTCGATCATGATATCTGTTGAGCTTAGCTCCAGCGTTGCTTAAATGCCTGTATTTCATTGGGCGTGTAAAAGTGCTGCATGTAAGCGGAACTATACACTCGATCTAGCTTCTCTTGCGTTGGTTTGTACACCTGCTTTACAGCCTGATACAAGCGTTTTCCAGGCTTATCCTCTGAGCGGTTTACCGAGTGCTTCAATGCGAGTGGCATTCCACATGCCGTTTGGAAAGCTTCTTCCACCACCTCGTCTAGTCGCTCTAGCTTCAAGCAGAGTATGGTGCCGCGCTCAGTTTGATAGTTTGTATAGCCTCGCTCTCGGTCAAAGGGATGGGCTAGCCAATCAAATCCTAGGAATGGTTTGAGTTCGGTTTCAAACCACTCTTCGGGATACCCATGCTCGCGGGCTTGATATTTGGCTAAGACTTCGTCCAGAGAGACCTCATCCACAGTACGCTGCCCAAACCAAGCAGGCCAGTTCTGTAACAGGTCCGAAACATCCCTCGCGATGGGATCACGCACCAAGGTGATGATGCACCACTCTAAATCGGTTCTCTCCATCAAGGCTGAGCGCACTGATCTGCCATGAGCAATGTTTGGATGAAAAGTTTCGTCTCTACTCGGTAAGATTTGGTCCAGCCAGCGATCAGATAGAAAATGAACGTGGTAAATATGTTTGTGGAAAGGGAGTGTTTGTTGTAACGTTCGATATATCGTTGATGAGCCAACCTTGCCCATGGTATATACCAGGAAGCCTCGCCTGCTGTGCCGCTGATGAATGGGAAAAGAAAGTATCCGCTTGCGCGCAACTCCTAATTGGTATCGTAATGGTCCAGTTAGTTCCATGTCCATAATAGGTTAGCGCCACGCATGATTGGCACGCAGAACACCATCAGCCTTCGTAAAGCACACATCACACTGCCCCAAAGCTCCATCTAACGGACGCCGTAGAAATCCCACAAAGTCGTAAACGACATATCCCCTTTGATGCATAAAGTCAATCACCTCGTAGAATTGAGGTAGATTCGCACTGTCATCGAACGGAAAAAGCGAGACTTCTAGAATATATAGCTCCGTGTACCCAAACGTGTGGGTAGCTCCACGCAATACCTCCAATTCAAACCCTTGTACATCCAACTTGATCAGATTGGGTACATCTATCTTACCTTGAGCAATCAACTCGTCAACCGTGATCACGGGTACCTTACGTTGACTACCAGTGGCCTCTTTTGCTGGGTCTGCTTTCGGCAACATAGAGGAGCCGTTGAGGTCATCCCAAATAGTCAGGACCAATTCGCCTGATTCTGCCCCAGCAGCAGCAAGGCTATATGTGAATTTTTCAGAATGCTTTGCAAGCCTTTCCAAGGCAGGCTGCATCTCAGCCTGCGGTTCTATCATATGCACTTTGGCTTCAGGAAATACCCTGGCTGCCAGCTTGCTCCAAGAGCCTGCATTTGCACCTACATCCAACATCTGGTTGCATGTCAATCCTCGCTTTTGGACATCGTACAACACTTGGCCCATTTCCCCTGGACGATGATGAGGCTGCTTGACATTTTTCATCAACTCATTAAAAGACTGGACTTTTGACGCTCAGCGCTACCTTCCGTAGTTTCTAAAACATTGATAACCAGAAGTATACGCCAGACAGACATTGCACCCAATGCTATTTTTTGCGGTTTTATGAACGGCTCCCGTTTCTCCAAACCTCCAAAAAATAAAAATATCATTTGTGTGATAAATGAGGATTTTTTTGCGTGCTGTATGTATTTGTCTGATTTTCAGTAGGTTGTATCTATAAATGAGTAGTCTGAGATTGGAACTCTTGATAAAAATGCTTGTCAAAAGTCCAGTAAAAGAGTCAACTTGCATGACTTGATAGCCTAATCGGGCTAACCCTTGACTTAATATATGTTTGGCTTTCATCATGCTTTCAACTGGTGCAGGGCTTAGAGGAGATGAGGGTTTCGATCAAGACGTTGGGAGGTTGAGAGATTGAGATTTCGGGAGGTTGAGACCCTCCATTTACTTCAGCGACATCTGCGGGCGCAGGGGATGCTTGGGGTTGACGATGAGTTCTTGCTTCTTCGGGTCAATGAGCACGTCCATGCCTTCCATCGGAATCGCGCCGAGCAGCATTTCAGCGTCGCCAGGAAGGACCATGGCTTCTACTACCGTCCGCCGATTTTTGAAGTGAACCTCAATCGGGCCAACCACTTCTAATTCGATGACACTCCCATCAGCTAATTCTGCCGGATGTACCTGAGTAGCTTCTAACCCTAGCTGTACTTTGATGGTCTCATTGATAGCTAACATGTAAGCGCCACTATCCACCAGAGCCCTTACTTCTAGGCTGCGCACCTCCGCCTCCTGCATGTACCCGCGCCGCACCAGCGCCAAGTCATCACCGTTGATCAGTTTGATATCTGCATGTACCAGGCCCATAGATTGAAGCATTGATTCCGAAAGGTTGAGAGTTTCCGTGTCCCAATATCTCCTCATCCTACAAAATATCCGCCATCACCCGCTCTATCTTGTTGAAGTAGAAAATCCCTAAGACAAACATTCCCGCGATCAGCCCAAAGGACAGCCACATCAGGGCACTCGGCGGGTCGCCGCCCACGATGCACCAGCGCACGCCTTCGACCACCCCGGCCATGGGATTGAGGTAATAGAGGGTCAAATATTTTTCGGGTACCAAGCTGGCCGGATAAGCGATGGGCGTGGCGTACATGCCCAGCCGCACGATCAGCGGGGTGATTTGTTGAAAGTCGCGGTAGCGAATGGTCAGGGCGCTCATCCAGATACCAGCCGCCAGGCCGGAGAGGATGGCGATAAAGATGAAGACCGGCAGGTAAATCAAGTTGATGCTGGGCACATAGCCGAAGACCACGCACATGACTCCGAGAATGGCCAATGTAACCCCTAGATCAATCAGACCGGTGATGGCCTTGGACATGGGGATCACCAGGCGCGGGAAGTAAATCTTCTTCACCATGCCCTGTGCCCCGATGATGGAACCACCCGCTTGGGTCATCAGGTTGGAGAAGTAGGTATAGCCCAGCATCCCCGCCGTGGTATAGATCAGGTGGGGAGCCTCGACGGTGCCTGTACCGGTTTTGGCCACGGTGCCAAAGACAAAGCTCAAAATGAACACCTGCAGCAGCGGGTTGACGAAAGCCCAAGCAAAGCCCAATGCGGTCTGCGCATATTTGACCCGAAAATCCCGATAGGTGAGCGTCCAGAGCAACTCCCGGTACTGGTACAGCTCCCGGTAGTCGATCTTAAAAGGATTCCTTTTCGGTTGAATGATGGTAGTTACCTGCATGCTGCGCGGGCGCTTGATGATTTGCGGACAAGTAACGCAACGGTTTAGACCTGCACAAGAGGTTGAGTAAAAAAACTACTCAACCTTGTGTTAAGTTTTCGTGAAGAAAAGCACCGCTGATGGGGCGCAAAGTGCCAAACCTTTCGGGCAAATGAAAATTTGACAGCCCTTGCTTGAGGTAGGGGCAGCTGAGGGAGACGTAAGATTTGAGGGAGAATGGTGTGGTTTTTCGCAGGGGCGCTGGCCCTGTACCGTGGCACTCCGTGCCGCATGGCTTCTCGCGGAGGCAACGCGGAGGTTGGCTCGCAGCGGGTAGCAGCGAAACTTCTCCGCGTGTTCATTGCGTCTCTGCGGCTCCGCGTGAATTTCTTGGGTTTTTCGCAGGGGCGCTGGCCCTGTACCGTGGCACTCCGTGCCGCATGGCTTC
>CAYVAP010000001.1:0-2687 GCA_964449365.1 uncultured Bacteroidia bacterium | reverse complement strand
GGTTTTTCGCAGGGGCGCTGGCCCTGTACCGTGGCACTCCGTGCCGCATGGCTTCCTACTCCGCGCGGAGCGCGGTGGTACTAGGGTTTGAGCAGCACCTTCTCCGTCCAGCGGCTTATCTCGCTCTGCACCCGCAACAAGTACAACCCCGCAGGCAAGTCGCGCAGGTCCCAGCGCATGGCTTGCCCGGGTAGCGGCTGCCAGCGATGCTGGCGCAGGACGCGTCCCGTCGGGTCAAAGAGGGTGGCCGTGGCTTGGCGATGGGTGCTGGCCTCTGATCGCAGGGAGATCACCCCTTGGCTGGGGTTGGGCATCACCCGCCATCCTGCCTGCGGGGGCGCAGGAGCGGACACCATGACATTCACCGAGTCCAGCACGTTGATGGCGTCGAGGTAGAGGTTGTTTTCGTAGTCGTTGCGGAAGCGAAAGCGCAGGTACAGCCCGGTGGCCCCGGCGAAGTTCGAGAGATCGACGATCTCCCCTCGCCATTGGCTGCCGTTGCTGGGGAGGAAGGGGAAAGACGCGGGCGGCGCGGTGGCCAGCTCATCGCCCGACTCATTCCAGATTTGCTGGTAGGTATCACCACAGTCGGTAGAGGCGTAGATTTCTAGGGCGTCATTGAAGCCACTATTGGCCGCAAAGCGGGCATAGGCTCGGTAAAAGGTCAGCCGTGGCTGGGCCAGGCCGCTGATATCGATCTGGGGTAGGATGAAATCATCCACCTCGCCGATGGCATTGTAGTCAAAGCCCCGCATCACCACCGAATAATTGCCATTCCAGGCGGCGGTGTCGGTCCATTCCCAGGTGATGGCCGAGTCGGGGTTGATCAGTTCCCACTCGGGCAGCAGGAAGCCGCCTTCGAAGTTGGCCTGATAAGGGCTGGCTAGCCCCTGGTTGTCGCGCACGAAAAAGGCAAATGCGACGGTGTCGTTACTCAGGTCAGGATCTTCGAAGCCATTGACCGTGCCCAGGGTGTAGCAGCGCAACAGGTGGTCGCCGGGGGTTACTACGAGGGGGGAAAAGGCTAGGGGCACATTTTGGGTGGGCAGTAGGTTGCCGTTGAAAGCTAGGGTATCCACGGGCAAGCCATCGAGCTCGATCACTACTTCGGTACTGTTGAGGTTGTTTTCTCCGGCATTTTGCAAAAGCGACTGTACTGGAAAGGACGTACCACAGATGGTATCGGGCATTTCGGGGGAGAAAGCTGTGGCTGCATTATGGAAAGCGGGATTCACGCAGGCGGTCGAGCTGAGCAGCGGATGACGCACGTTGCCGGGATCGAATAGCCCTCGCATCACGGCCTTTTGATCTTGGGTAAAGAGGTTGAAGCAGATGTCGTCAGAGTAGTCCATGTAGTTCATGAACATATCGCCCCCCTGCGCGGCATTGCTGCAGCTCACGCTAGGATAGCCAGGGCAGCCAAAGTTGGGACCATCCTGGATGGGGGTGTCGGGGATGTTGTCGTCGTTGCTGCAGCCACCGCCGCCCCAGGTGTGAGCCAGCCCCAGCCAGTGGCCTACCTCATGGGTGGCGGTGCGCCCCAGGTTGAAGCTCGGGTCGAGGGGGCCGACGTTGCCAAAGTAGTTGTACCCCACCACCACGCCATCGCGGGTGATGTCGGCCACCGAAGGCGGTGTGGCGTAGCCCAGTAGGCCCCCACCGAGGTTGCAAACCCAGAGGTTGAGGTATTGATCACGGGGCCAGCCGTCGTGTCCGCCGTTGGCTGTGTACTTGACCGAGTGATTACCCGACCAACTGGCTTGGGTGGTTTGGGTGCGGGTAATGCCGTTGGTGGGGTTGCCATCGGGATCAAAATTGGCCAGGCAAAATTCGATGCGGGTATTGGCGACCACCGCCTGAAACACCGAGGGGGTATTGCTAGTATCGGCGTTGAAACGTCCAAAGTCTTGGTTGAGGATGTCGATCTGCGACTGAATCTGCGCGACGGAGATATTTTCCTGGGAAGTGTTGTACACCACGTGCACCACCACGGGTATTTCCAGTGGATCATCCGTACTGCGGCTGGGAGCATTGCCCTTCTCGATCAGACGAGTCATTTCTCTCTGCCAGGCGGCATGGCGCTCCGTAAAGCCTGGCTCATGGGCATGCAAATCAGCTATCACGGCATCGTAGCCGCAGGTACGTTGGGCAGGTAAAAGCAAGCTACTCAGCAGCAGAGCCCCCAGCCCGGATAGTAGACGTGGATTCATTGTGGGGTTAGGATTTTGGGGTTGCTGCGAAAGATAGCACTTTCTAAGAGATTCAGCGCCTGGGGGGGACATAGGGCAGTAATTAGCAATGCTTTTAATTACGAATTGCTAATCATGAATTTCGAATTGCCCCCCTATGATCCTTGCATGCAGGGGAGAGATTCACCGGTTATGGCGCGCAGATTTCGCGGATCTCGCTGAAAGGCGCAGCTAACGCTGCTGTGGTACTTTTTGACATTGAGTAATTGACTACATTTTATTGGACATGAGCTTTTGGCGCGCTCGATTTTGGACAAGATGAACAAGATTGGACAAGATAGCTTTCAGGTGCTTATGATCCTGTGAATCTTGAAATTCTGTCTGAGTGGATGATGTCCAGTAGTCTGAGTTGACTATTCGAAATTCGTATGAGGCATTGATCGGCAATGCTTTTAATTGCGAATTGCTAATCATGAATTTCGAATTGACCCCCTAGGA